>NZ_GG774797.1:221662-253417 GCF_000163675.1 Bacteroides sp. D22
ATGGATACGATACATTCACAACAGTAGCAAACTCTATTGAGAACCATTATGAAAGGATTTTGAACTTCTTTGTGAACAGGAGTACAAATGCAGCAGCGGAAGCATTTAATGCTAAAATCAAAGCATTTAGGGCATCATTTAGAGGAGTAGTGGATATGAGCTTCTTCCTTTTTAGGCTAGCAAAGGTATATGCATGAAGGGAATTGACTAAACTTAATCCCCCAAGAATTACAACTGAGCCCTCTAAACTTCTCACCATCAAGAGGTCACATTATAGGTCACTGGAAGTTTTAAAAAAACAGTTCCTCGGTGGCAAATTCGGTGATACGAATGCATGTTGATAGTCCGAAAAACGCTAATCTTATGAAAAGCCGTGAAGTTGATTGATAAAGAATAAATCCTTAAACTGGCTGTCGTCTTGTTTAGTAGAAAAGAAAAACAGGTTTTATAGCTCAAGTGAGTATAAAACCTGTTTCTAATTTTTCTAAATCGGGCAGAACTCTTATTCTTCTGCTTTTATTGATTCATCGATTACTTTGATCTTTTGTAATACCAGTTCCAAGTCTGCTTTCAACTTATCTACCTTGCGGTTCAATTCAGTCAACAGGCTGCTGCCTTTCTTAGAAGTAGAAGTCAGGAAGCCTAGATTGTTCTCATAAGTCTGAAGCTCATTCTTCATATTCTCATAAGTGCGTACCAGCTTTTCACGTTCTCTGTACAGAGATTGAGTACCGCTTCCCTGGATATTGCTGATATTCGAACGGAAGTTACTTAACTTCTTGTTGGAAGCATTGATGTTAAAGCGGTCGAATAGCTGATCGATGATTCCGTGATACTGCTTGTATAACTTATCTTTTTCTTTGAACGGCACATGACCGATAGAGTTCCACTCTTTCATTAAATCCCGAACCAAGGTACTTGCTTCTTCGGTATCCATGCTTTCATCAATAGCGGATAACTTCTCGATCAACGCTTTCTTCTTTTCCATATTCTCTGTTTCTACAGAACGTTGTGAAGAAGTAGCTTTGTTCTTTTGTTCGAAGAAGTAGTCGCAAGCTGTGATAAACCGTTTCCAGATTGCATCCGAGTGTTTTTTGGCAACCGGTCCGATGGTCTTCCATTCTTTTTGAAGTTTGGTCAGTGCATCGGCAGTTACTTTCCAGTCTGTACTGTCTTTCAAGGCTTCCGCTTTTTCGCAGAGCGCTTTCTTCTTTTCCAGATTCTCGTTCATTCCTTCTTTCAGGCTCTTGAAGAATTCTCCTTTCTTCTTGAAGAAATCATCGCAGGCATGGCGGAAACGCTCGAAGATCTTCACATTCATCTTTTGCGGCGCAAAACCAATGGTTTTCCATTTGTTTTGTAGGGCAATCACTTCCTGGGTCTTGTTTTCCCAGGCAGAGAATGTTTTCAGTTCATCATACTCAATCGCTTCAACGATTTCGCAGATGACGGTCTTTTGATCCAAATTATGCTGTTCGGCTTCTTTCAACGATTCGAAGTGCTGCTGATGGCGGCGGTTGACAGCGGTAGAAGCTGCTTTAAACCGGTTCCAGATTTCATCACGCAGTTCTTTGGCTACCGGACCTGTATCGCGGAACTCCTGATGCAACTTCTGAAGTTGGTGGAAAGCGGAAACAACATCTTCCTCGTCAGCCAACTTTTCGGCAGCTTCGCAGAGATGCGTTTTGATTTCCAGATTCTTTTTGAAGTCATATTCGCGGAATTCATTGTTCAGTTTCAATAAATCGTAGAACTTCTCTACATATAATTGATAGTTTTTCCAAAGTTCATTCACTTTACCTTGCGGCACCAGTTTCGTATCATTCCATTGCTGTTGCAGCTTCTTGAACTCCGTATAAGATTTGTTGGCGTCATCTCCGGATTCCACCAATTCTTTCAGTTCTTCAATAATGGAAAGTTTCACTTGCAGGTTTTCTTCCTTTTGGCGTTCCAGCTCGGCAACCTGTTTGCTGCGTTTTTCCTTGATAACCCCCATCAGGCGTTTGAATTCTTCTTCCGTCGGGTCCTCTTCGGCAACAAAATCTTCAATGTTTCCACCGTTGTCTGTAAACTGTACCTTAGCAGCTTCCAACTCGGCATTATGTAACTTGTAGAATGATTGTTTCAGATTGTCAATTTCCTGCTTGTTCGCATTTTCAGCGTCTTGCGCAAGCTCTTTTAGCTGGTTTAGTACATCTTCCTTAGTGGCAGGTTTAGGAGCTGCTTCAGGTTGAACTTCGGCAGTAACATCTTCAGCCGGAGTCTCTGTAATAGCTTCAGAAACCTCGACTGTTTTCTTTTCTTCTTCTAATTCCCCTTGGTTCAAGGGTTGATTAGTGTCATGAGCGTCCATCATTGTATATTAGTTTTGGGTCACAAATTAATGAAATAAAACGATTACTTCATACTATTTTGCTTATTTTTTTTTGTTTATCGTGTTTTTATGACAATAAAACGGTTATTCCCATGTACAACATCATTCCGATGATGTCATTTGTAATGGCTATAAACGGACCTGTTGCAATGGCTGGATCGATTTTGAACTTCTCCAGCGTCATCGGTACCAGTGTCCCGAAAATAGAAGCGAACATTACCACGGCAAACAGGCTGATGGATACGGAATAGGTGACCGTAGCCGTTGCGCCGAACCTGATAAAGTTGTAGGTGTATACTAATAAGGAGATAATAGTGGCATTAATTAAAGCTACTACCGATTCCTTGGTAATCTGCTTGAAGGTATTTTTAGCGTCCAGCGAGCTGTTTGCCAAACCCTGTACGATGATTGCCGAAGATTGTGTTCCGACATTTCCTCCTGTACCACCGATTAGCGGGATGTACAGTGCCATTTCGGGATGGGCAGCAAAGGTGGAGTCGAAATTACCCAATATCATAGAGTTGCCGATTCCGCCGATCATACCGATTAATAACCAGGGGAGGCGGGCGGTGGTCTGTCTCAATACATTATCGTCCGTTTCTACGTCCTGCGAAAGACCGGATGCCAACTGGTAGTCACGTTCCGACTGCTCACGGACTTCATCCATGACGTCGTCGACGGTGATTTGTCCCACAAGCCGACCGATACTGTCGACAACGGGGATAGCCACCAAGTCGTACTTCTCAATCGCCTGTACTACCTCGTCAATGGGAGTATCTACGTGTACCGAAATCGGATCTTTCTGCATCACGTGTTTCACTTTGGATACAGAAGGGGAAGTAATCATCTTTTTGAGCGGGAAGATACCTCGCAGACGTTCGTCATCGTCGATGACATATACATAATAGATTTCGTCCAGCTCTTCCGCCTGTTGCCGCATCTCTTTCAGACATTCGGGCATACTCCAGTTTTCGTTGACGAGTACCATTTCCGTACCCATCAAACCACCGGCGGTATTTTCGTCGTATTTCAACAAGTCGACGATGTCTCCTGCCTGTTCGATGTCTTCGATGTGCGAAAGAACCTCTTCCTGCTTGTCTTCATCGAGTTCACGCATCAGGTCTACGGCATCATCCGTGTCCATGTAGTCAACGAAGCGTTTGGCGATTGTCTCCGAAGGAAGCATTTCGAGCAGTTCTTTACGAGCGTCTTCGTCCATTTCGACAAGCACGTCGGCGGCAATTTCATTATCGAGCAGGCGATAGATGAATTTAGCCTCTTCCGGATTCAGGTCATTGCACAATTCGGCAATGTCGGCCGGATGGAGGTCGATGAGAAGCCCTTTTACCGTATCGGCATCTTTTTGCTCAATAAGGTGTTTAACGTTGTCAATGTATTCCTCGTTCATCGTTGTCAATTACAAATTACGAATTACAAAATCCAGTTCTCTGCTTACTGCTGCCCGTAGATCGGTTATAGGTTGTTGCCTGCCGTCTTTAATGCTTCTTCCACTTTATTGGTCAGGTCGATAAATTCTGCTACCGATAGTTGTTCCGGACGTTTATTAAATAAGATGTTCTCCGTGAGTGGACAATCTTTGCCTAAAATAGGTTTAATAGAGTTGCGCAATGTTTTGCGTCGTTGGTTGAAAGTCGTTTTCACTACCTGTTTGAACAGTTTCTCGTCACATCCCAATTCTTTAGTTTCGTTGCGCGTCATGCGGATAACAGCACTTTTCACTTTGGGAGGCGGATTAAACACGTGCTCACTCACTGTGAATAGGTATTCCACTTTATACCATGCCTGAATCAATACGCTAAGGATACCGTAAGTCTTGCTGCCCGGTCCGGCTGCAATACGTTCGGCTACCTCTTTTTGAATCATTCCCGTACAGCAGGGGACGATATCTTTGTTGTCTAGCATCTTGAAAAAGATCTGGCTGGAGATGTTATATGGATAATTACCGGTCAGTACGAAAGGTTTGCCGTCGAATAGCCGGTGAAGGTTCATTTTCAGAAAGTCATCTTCGATGATGTGGTCCTCCAACGACGGATAAGCTTCGCGAAGATAGGCAACCGACTCATAGTCAACTTCTACGACCTTTATCAACCGGTCTTTTTTCACCAAAAACTGGGTCAATACTCCCATGCCCGGTCCCACCTCCAAAATAGGCAGTTCAGGGAAGGTGTCGACAGTATCGGCAATATCTTGTGCAACTTTCAGATCTTTCAGAAAGTGTTGTCCGAGAAACTTTTTAGGCTTTACTAATTTCATTTACCAACTAAATAATTACTTTTGCAGTCGACAAAGGTAATTCTTTTAAATGAAGAACGTACCACTATTTATTAAAAAATAAATGATGTGTCAGCGAAGCTAATGAAGAATTAAGGATGAAGAAACTATTAAAAAAGACGCTGAAACTGATATTACCGGTTGTTTTAGGCGGCTTTATCTTATTCTGGGTGTATCGCGACTTTGATTTTACAAAAGCGGGCGATGTATTATTACACGGTACAAATTGGTGGTGGATGCTCTTCTCATTAGTGTTCGGGGTGTTCGCGCAAGTCTTTCGTGGATGGCGGTGGAGGCAGACACTGGAACCGTTGGACGCTTTCCCGAAAAAGAGCGATTGCGTGAATGCTATCTTCATTTCTTATGCCGCCAGTCTGGTAGTTCCCCGGATCGGGGAAGTGAGCCGCTGCGGGGTCTTGGCGAAATATGATAACGTCTCGTTTGCCAAGTCGTTGGGAACAGTCGTTACGGAGCGATTGGTCGATACATTGACGATTCTTCTCATCACAGGCATCACAGTCTTGCTTCAATTACCGATATTCGTCACCTTTCTTCAACAGACCGGAACAAAAATCCCTTCTCTTGTTCATCTCCTGACTTCGGTATGGTTTTATATCATCCTGTTTTGTTTTATCGGTGTGGCGATCCTTCTTTATTATTTAAGAAAAACGCTGTTCTTCTATGAACGGGTGAAAGGCTTTGTACTTAATATATGGGAGGGGATTATGTCTTTAAAGGGAGTACGCAACATTCCTCTCTTTATTTTTTATACACTGGCCATTTGGGCGTGTTATTTTCTCCATTTCTATTTCACATTCTATTGCTTCGCCTTTACGGCACATTTAGGAATTCTGGCAGCATTGGTCATGTTTGTAGGTGGTACGTTTGCCGTGATTGTGCCTACTCCCAACGGGGCGGGACCGTGGCATTTCGCTATCATTTCTATGATGATGCTTTATGGGGTAAATGTGACGGATGCCGGAATCTTTGCCCTGATTGTGCATGGTATTCAAACCTTTCTGGTTGTTCTGTTGGGTATCTATGGTTTTGCTGTCCTGTCGTTCACTAACAGACATCGAGGGTGAAATTTTAGCTAAAAGTGTGTATTCTTAAATGTTTTTGCTGACGTCCTTTGTCATCTGAAAACTTTTCCATAACTTGGCACTGTTTAATTATTAGATTTAAAATCGTTTTAAAATATTTATTATGAGTACCATTCTTTCTTTAGCTCCACAAAACGTGTGGAAGCATTTTTATTCGTTGACACAGATTCCTCGTCCGTCAGGACACATGGAAAAAATAACAGAATTTCTTCTAGGTTTCGGAAAAGGTTTGGGTCTGGAGTCTTTTGTAGACGAAGCAGGTAATGTAATTATCCGTAAACCGGCGACTCCGGGTATGGAAAACCGGAAAGGTGTAATTCTTCAGGCGCACATGGATATGGTTCCGCAGAAGAACAACGATACTGTACACGATTTTGAAAAAGATCCGATTGAAACTTATATAGACGGTGACTGGGTAAAGGCAAAAGGTACTACTTTGGGTGCGGACAACGGACTGGGAGTAGCTGCCATCATGGCCGTGCTGGAAGCAAAAGACCTGAAACACGGCCCTCTGGAAGCTCTTGTCACTAAAGACGAAGAAACCGGCATGTACGGTGCATTTGGCTTGAAGCCGGGTACCCTGAACGGTGAAATCCTTTTGAATCTGGATTCCGAAGATGAAGGTGAATTGTATATCGGTTGTGCCGGAGGTATGGACGTAACTGCTACCCTGGAATATAAGGAAGTAGCTCCCGAAGCAGGAGATATCGCAGTGAAAGTTACTTTGAAAGGATTACGCGGCGGACATTCGGGATTGGAAATCAATGAAGGACGTGCCAATGCCAATAAGTTGCTGGTTCGTTTCGTTCGTGAAGCGGTTGCCAGCTATGAAGCCCGTTTGGCTAGCTGGGAAGGTGGTAATATGCGTAATGCTATCCCGCGTGAAGCACATGCGGTTATTACCATTCCGGCTGAAAATGAAGAAGAACTGCTGGGCTTGGTGAAATACTGCGAAAACCTGTTCAACGAAGAATATTCAGCTATTGAAACTCCGATCAGTTTTACGGCTGAACGTGTAGAACTTCCTGCCGGTGAAGTACCTGAAGAAATTCAGGACAATCTGATTGATGCAATCTTTGCTTGTCAGAACGGTGTGACACGTATGATCCCTACTGTTCCAGATACGGTAGAAACTTCTTCCAACCTTGCTATTATAACGATTGGTGAAGGAAAGGCAGCCATTAAGATTCTGGCTCGCAGTTCAAGCGATAGCATGAAAGAATATCTGACTACCAGCCTGGAGTCTTGTTTCTCTATGGCAGGGATGAAGGTAGAGATGGCAGGCGGATATTCCGGTTGGCAACCTGATGTAAATTCTCCGATTTTGCATGCGATGAAGTCATCCTATAAACAACAGTTTGGTGTAGAACCTGCAGTGAAAGTGATTCACGCTGGCTTGGAATGTGGTATTATCGGTGCTATTATTCCGGGATTGGACATGATTTCTTTTGGTCCGACTTTGCGTTCACCGCATTCACCGGACGAAAGAGCGTTGATTCCTACCGTACAGAAGTTCTATGACTTCCTGGTGGCAACTTTGGAGCAAACTCCAATGAAATAACGTATTTCTCTTTATATAAATATTCTCCTATTATATAATAGGTGACCATAGTGAAGGCACGGATGATATTTCATCTGTGCCTTTTTTCATATTTATTGCAGCGTATATTACAATTCTGCTTTATAACAAATAAATTAATTGATGCAAATCAAGAAATATGCTATAAAACATAAATTTCTCTCTTTTTTAGATCAATGTATAAACAAAGGCTGTATTTTTGTGTTGTAAAACATGTAATTAGGAGGATAACAAAATGAAAAGTTTAAAAAGATTGTTTAGAAAGATCGGCGAAGCCGATGTACATGTTTGGGGATATTCAACAATTAATACCAAACCAAACAAGTAAGTTTTATTTTTTAGTTTTCAGGAATTAGTAATTTAAAAGGTTTAAAGATTATGGCAAAGAAAATGGGTTCTTTAGTTAGAAAAATCCTTAGTGAAGTAGGTCGTAATGAAATGCTTTCATGGGGGTACAGAATTGAGAAATGAGAACAAGTACATTAACTAAGTTTAGAGTGGGGATACGTTATTAAATACGATATCCCCATTTTTTATATCTAAAATTTTATATAGAGTTGTTTTAGCTAACAACTGTGGCGGGGGATCTGTTTCAGTGTCAGTTCCTCCTTTAATTTCTGTGTTTGGGTACACTGTCTTTTGCCACTTGGGCTGGAATGTATCACATGCGAGTTTGGCTGATTTTACTATCACACCCTCACCGAATCACTTGAAAGCCTTTGTTCATCGATGTTACAAAGGGTGAGGGTAACTGTGATTGTAGGGTGAGGGTAATTTTTACTCTCACCCTACAATTATACCTGTAATAAGTGCTTAATAGTTGATTTATAGTAAGTTGTATGCTGATTTGTCTGGTACTAATACATGAAAGATGATGTATTTGTGTCTGATAACTGGCGTAATATTATCTGGAATAACAGGCTGAACGAGATAATAGATACGGATGAATTAATTGTATTCCGTAAGGTTTCGATTGGCTTCTCCATAGGGGAAAATCAGTTTCAAGCTTGTGAACAGTTTGTTTCATACGCTTGAAACACTTAGTTTCAAGGTATTAAACACTTAGTTTTCCGGTGTGAAACTGGTAGTTTCATTACTTGAAACTGTTGGTCTCAAGGCATAAAACAGCTTGTTCACCGGCATGAACAAGCCATTTTATGTAGAGGTGCTGCAAATTATTGAGTGTCTTCTATGAATATGCCCGGATTCTTATAAACGAGACAGTGTGTAAGATACCTCTATCTTGCACGCATCTGCAACGGTATCTTGCACTGCTTCAAATACTTGTATATCAGTTGACTATCGCTGGTTTAGTGTAAGGTGCAAGATACTTTTGCATTTATGAACTTGTAAGAGATAGGTGAATCTTATTGCAGAAGATAAACTTTTCAATTAAATAATAAACCGAGTGGCAGTTTTTGGACTTTTTATTTTATTCCAGAGCGAGTTGATTAATAGGCTAATGTTTATACAATATGGTATGGGGCTGATAGCTTGATAAAAGCTTTTTTTAAGCTAAAAAGTACAAATCTTTAAACTTTATTTCCTTACTTTGTTATTTATAAGAGTGAGACTTATAGCAAACTTAAACTAGAAAGATTATGAAAGTAAAGCAAATTTGTATGATGGTGCTGCTATGGTTGGGAGTGATTCCGGCGGTACAGGCACAAACTTTCGACAAATTATGGAAAGAAGTGGAGCAAGCGGAGAAAAAGAGCTTGCCTAAGACTGTGATAAAACTGACTGATGAGATTTATCAGAAAGGGGAAAAAGAGAAAAACTCTCCACAAATGCTTAAAGCATATACGTGGCGGATGAAATATCGGGAAATGTTGAATCCCGACAGTCTTTACGCTGATTTGAAAGGACTGGAACAATGGGTGAAACAGACTGACCAACCAATGGATCGCGCCATCCTACACTCTTTGATAGCGGGAATCTATGCAGATTATGCAGCCAGCAATCAGTGGCAACTCCGCCAACGGACAGAAATCGTAGACCAGACACCTGCTACCGATATGCGTGAATGGACAGCCAATATGTTCATCGAAAAAGTGCGGACAAATATAAAGGAGGCATTGGCCGATTCTGTATTGCTGCTCAAAACGTCCTCACGCGGCTATATTCCTTTTGTAGAACTGGGGGAAACGAGCGAATACTATCACCATGATATGTATCATTTATTGGCTTCCCGTAGCATTGAAGCACTGCAACGGGTGGAAGAATTGAGTAACAGGATTACTAATGACGGTACTGTGAATCCGGTCAAACAAGATATAATAGCTATTTATGGGAATATGATTCCCGCTTATAAAGCAACCGGATTAAAAGAAGGTTATGTGTTGACAGCACTTAACTACCTGGAATGGAGATGGAATGCTGATCGGAATATTCGACCTCTGCAGGCTAAGGGCGAACTTCCGGTACTGACGGAAGATACTTATCTGAAAGCTTTGAACACATTGAAAAGCAAGTATGCTTCCGAACCGATCTGTGCCGAAGTCTATTTGGCAGAAGCCCGGTATACTATTGGAAAACAACAGCAGCTCAATGCATTGCAGCTTTGCGATGAGGCAATCCGCCTTTATCCAGGCTATCGCAGAATCAATGCTTTGAAGAATCTTCGGGAAGAGATATTGGCTCCTTATTTGAATGTTAATGCATCCGATTTGGCTTTTCCGAACGAAGAGATAGAATTAAGGGTCTCACACAAAAATCTGGATGGTTTCACTGTCCGTCTTTATCAGGCGAAGAAACTGATAAAGGAACAACATTACGCTGTGCTTCGTCCGAAAGATTATCAGACGCAGGACACTGTGTTTACATTCAAAGCTCCTGAACTTGGATCTTACGTGATGCGTATCATACCGGATATTCGTGCGAAGAGAGATAGTGAAAGCAAGTTTGATGTAACACGTTTCAAAGTGCTGACATGCCGTTTGCCGGACAAACAGTATCAAGTGGTGACGCTGGATGGACAGACAGGGTATCCTATTCCCCATGCGAAAGTGACGATGTACAGTAATGACGAAAAAGTGTTGCAGGAGTTTACGACAAACGAAGAGGGTAAGGTCGTATTTCCCTGGAAATCCGAATACCGCTATCTGAAAGCTTCCAAGGGGACGGATACGGCAATGCCGAAACAAGGCATTTATGCAGGAAGTTACGGATATTACGGCGACGAAGATAAAGTGACTGAAAATATGACTTTATTGACCGACCGTTCTTTGTATCGTCCCGGACAGACTGTGTATGTGAAGGGAATTGCTTATTCTCAACAATCGGATACGGCGAATGTACTTCCGAACAAGGAATATACGGTGACTTTATTGGATGTAAACAATCAGGAAGTAGGGCAGAAGTCGGTACGTACCAATGAGTTCGGTTCGTTTACCACCGATTTCGCATTGCCTTCGGCCTGTTTGAACGGAATGTTTTCTTTGAAAGCGGGAAGAGACCATACAGGCATTCGGGTAGAAGATTATAAACGTCCGACATTTGATATCACTTTTGAAAAGCAACAAGGAAGTTACAAACTGGGTGATGAGGTACAGGTGAAGGGTAAGGTACAATCTTATAGTGGTGTGCTGCTTCAGGATCTTCCGGTGAAATATACGGTAAAGCGTTCTGCATATAGCCTTTGGCGGTTTGCGGAATCTGTGCAGATTGCTTCCGGTGAAGTGATGGCCAATGAGAATGGAGAATTCACGATACCGGTTCGTTTGCAGGAAAGTGACTCTTATAAGAATAATGATAAGGTATATTATCGTTATTCCATTGAGGCCACTGTTACCAATGTGGCAGGTGAAACACAATCTTCTACGGACGTGATTTCGGCAGGAAACCGTTCGTTGATTTTGCAGGTGGAATTGCAAGATAAGACTTGCAAGGATCAACCCTTCGAAACAATGTTTAAAGTGCAGAACCTGAATGGACAACCTGTGGAGGTGAAGGGGAATTATTACTTGTACCCTGCCAAAGACAAGGACTTTAAGCAGTTGGAAGAGAAACCGGTTGCAACGGGAACCTTTACTTCTAATGAAGACATGACGCTTGACTGGAAGAATCTTCCATCGGGACCTTATGTGCTGAAAGCATCAGTGAAAGATAATCAGGGCAAGGAAGTGACTGCTGACACCAACACGATTCTTTTCTCTGTTGAGGACAAACGTCCGCCTGTAGAAACGACGATGTGGTTCTATGGTGCAAATACGGAATTTGATGCTGCCCATCCGGCCGTGTTCTGTTTCGGTACGTCGAAAAAAGATGCTTATGTGATGATGAATGTATTTTCCGGTGATAAATTGCTGGAGAGCAAGACGTTGAATTTGTCAGATACGATTGTACGTTTCGAGTATCCATATCGGGAAAGTTATGGGGATGGTGTCTTTGTGAATCTCTGTATGGTGAGGGACGGACAGGTTTATCAGGAACAGGTGCGGCTGACCAAACGGATTCCTGATAAGACACTGACTATGAAGTGGGAAGTGTTCCGTGATAAATTGCGTCCGGGACAAAAGGAAGAATGGAAGCTGACGATTAAAACGCCGCAAGGACAAGCTGCTAACGCGGAAATGCTGGCAACGATGTATGATGCTTCCTTGGATAAAATATGGAATCGGCAACAGAATTTCCAAATCTATTATAACCAGATTGTCCCATATTCTAACTGGATGAGTGGATATTCCGGCAATAATTCATTCAACTACTGGTGGAATACGAAGAGTCTCAAAGTGCCATCACTGGAGTATGACCATTTTGTGATGCTATCGGACTATTATAATAATGGAAGAGATTTGGGTGAAGTAATAGTGAGAGGATATGGCTTGACGAGAAAGTTGACGGTGACAGGTAGCGTTTCGACATTGGACGTTGCAACTTTAAGGAGTAATGCGCCAAAGATGAAATCGGCTATGGCTGCTGATGCCATGACTAATGTTGAATTTCAATCGGAAATGATACCCACGGGAGAAAAAGCGGATGAGGCATCTGACAACGAAATGCTTCCCGAAGCATCTGCTGACTTGCGTACCAATTTAGCAGAAACAGCATTCTTCTATCCTCAACTTCGCACCAATGAACAGGGAGAGATCTCTTTCTCATTCACGATGCCTGAAAGTCTGACGCGTTGGAACTTCCGTGGATATTCTCATACAAAGGGAATGTTGACGGGAACATTGGATGGCGAAGCTACCACAAGCAAAGAATTTATGCTGACTCCTAATCTCCCTCGTTTTGTGCGTGTGGGTGATAAGACTTCTCTGGCAGCTTCTATCTCTAATATGACTGGTAAGCCGCAAGCCGGAACGGTCAGTCTGGTCCTTTTTGACCCGATGACAGAGAAGGTTATCAGTACACAAAAACAGAAATTCAGCCTTGCTGCCGGAAAGACAATGGGTGTGGACTTCCAGTTTATCGTTAGTGATAAATACGAAATAGTGGGATGCCGGATGATTGCCGACAGTGGTACTTTCAGCGATGGAGAACAACAGTTGCTTCCGGTTCTTAGCAATAAAGAGCATTTGGTGGAGACACTTCCAATGCCAGTGCGTGGAGAAGAAACCCGTACTTTCTCACTCGATCATCTGTTCAATCAACAAAGTAAAACAGCCACAGATCGTAAACTAACTGTTGAATTTACAGGAAACCCGGCTTGGTATGCCGTTCAGGCATTGCCTTCATTGAGTCTTCCGACAAGTAATAACGCTATTTCCTGGGCTACTGCCTACTATGCCAATACATTGGCTTCGTTTATCATGAACAGTCAGCCGAAGATCAAAGCGGTATTTGAAAGTTGGAAACTGCAAGGAGGTACGAAAGAAACGTTCTTGAGCAATCTGCAAAAGAATCAGGAAGTGAAGAATATCATTTTGTCCGAGTCTCCCTGGGTACTCGAAGCACAGACGGAAGAGCAACAGAAAGAGCGCATCGCCACCTTGTTTGATTTGAATAACATCCGTAGTAATAATATCGCAGCTTTGACTCGATTGCAGGAGTTACAGAACTCAAATGGGGCATGGTCCTGGTATAAAGGAATGAACGGGAGTCGATCTGTAACTACCTATATCGCCGAACTGAATGCCCGTCTGGCTATGCTGACAGGTGAGAAATTAAGCGGATCGGCTCTTTCCTTGCAACAGAAGGCTTTCGCTTACCTTCATCAATCAGCTTTGGACGAGTATAAGGAAATCCTGAAAGCACAGAAAGACGGTGTGAAGTTTACTGGCGTTTCGGGCAGTATTCTGCAATATTTGTATCTCATCGCTATTTCGGGAGAGCAGGTACCCGCAGCCAATAAAGCGGCTTATACCTATTATCTTTCTAAGGTAGGAGAATTGCTGACTTCTCCTTCGATGGATACAAAAGCGATTGCCGCCATTGTGCTTGATAAAGCCGGACGCAAGAAGGAAGCGCAGGAATTTGTCGCTTCTCTGAAAGAACATCTGACGAAGACAGATGAACAGGGAATGTTCTTTGCTTTCAACGAGAATCCATATACATGGGGCGGAATGCAGATGCAGGCTCATGTAGATGTGATGGAAGCGCTGGAACAGACAGGTGGCAATACCGATACAGTGGAAGAAATGAAACTTTGGTTGTTGAAGCAAAAGCAGACACAACAGTGGAATTCTCCGGTAGCTACTGCCGATGCGGTATTTGCATTGCTGATGAAGGGCGCTAATTTACTCGACAATCAGGGAGATGTACGGATTGTGATTGCTAATGAAGTGCTGGAAACTGTTAGTCCAAGTAAAACGACTGTTCCTGGATTGGGATATATCAAACGTTCTTTCACACAGAAGAATGTGGTGGATGCCCGCAAGATTGAAGTGGAAAAGAGAAATCCGGGTATTGCTTGGGGAGCTGTGTATGCAGAATTTGAATCTCCTGTCAGTGATGTGAAACAACAGGGCGGCGACCTGAATGTTGAGAAACAGTTGTATGTGGAGCGTACGATGAATAACGTGCCTCAATTACAGCCTATTACTGCCAAAACGGTTCTTCAGGTAGGTGATAAAGTCGTTTCCCGTTTGAGCATCCGCGTAGACCGTCCGATGGACTTTGTACAGTTGAAAGATCAGCGGGGCGCTTGTTTCGAACCGATCGGCAGTATCTCCGGTTATCGTTGGAACAACGGGCTTGGCTATTACGTAGACATCAAAGATGCATCGACTAATTTCTTCTTCGATCATTTAGGAAAGGGTGTATACGTGTTGGAATATAGTTACCGTGTCAGTCGTGCAGGAACTTACGAAACAGGTTTGGCAACTATGCAGTGTGCTTATGCACCGGAATACGCTTCGCATTCTGCTTCGATGACAATTATTATTAAATAGTTCCGGCAGGGGATTTTTATTCTCACCGACGAGCGAGGCGTTCCTCACCGATGAAGGCATCCTTCGTCGGTGAGGAACTTTTTTCTTATAAACAGGGGCTTACAAGGACTGCTATTAAGTAAAGTCTTTTCCCAATCTGTGTTAATCTGTGTAATCTGTGGTGAAAAACTCATCTAAAACCCCTACATTTGTGCACCAAAATAAAAAATATCGCATGAAACGTAGTTTACTATCTATATTATCTTTACTTACTGTCGCTTTGGCAGCCGTTGCCCAACCTCGTATCTCTTCAAATAAAGAGACACATAACTTCGGACAAATTGAGTGGAAACGTCCGGTGACAGTGGAATATACCATCACTAACACGGGAAACCAGCCATTGGTACTGACCAACGTCACAACCTCTTGTGCCTGTGCCGTGGCCGACTGGACCAAAGAACCGATTGCTCCGGGAGGAAAAGGAGTCGTAAAAGCTTCTTTTGACGCAAAAGCGTTAGGACATTTTGAAAAGTCGATAGGAATATATAGCAATGCCAGTCCGAGCTTGGTCTATCTGAAGTTTACCGGTGAAGTAGTGCAGGAAATAAAAGATTATACAAAGCTACTTCCTTATACAATCGGAAATATTCGTTTAGATCGTGATGAGTTTGCTTTCCCCGATGTCTATCGCGGACAGCAGCCTTCATTGACCTTTGATATCGCCAATCTTTCGGATCGTCCTTACGAACCGGTATTGATGCATCTGCCTCCTTATCTGAAAATGGAAGCGGAACCCAAAGTCTTGTTGAAAGGCAAGAAAGGAACTATCAAACTGACGCTGGATGCAAGCCAGCTAAAAGATTACGGATTGACACAGACTTCTGTCTACCTTTCCCGTTTCTCCGGTGATAAGGTGAGCGAAGATAATGAAATACCGGTTTCGGCCATTCTTCTTCCCGACTTCTCACGTATGACGGAAAAAGATTCTTTGAACGCTCCTGCCATGCACATTTCGGAAACGGATATTGATCTTAGTATCCCGTTGATAAAGAAGAATAAGGTAAGCCATGATATATTGATAGCTAATTCCGGAAAGACTCCGTTAGTCATCAGTAAGTTGCAGGTATTCAATTCATCGGTAGGAGTGAGCCTGAAGAAGACAGTCCTTCCTCCGGATGGAATGACGAAGCTCAAAGTAACTATTCGTAAGCGTGACGTAGGTAATAAGAAGCATCATTTACGTATCCTGATGATAACAAATGATCCGTTACGCCCGAAAGTCGAAATCAATATCAAACGCTAAATCCTATGATTATGGAACATCCTGAAAATAGTGAAGAATATAAGGGGCTTGTTGTCAATAAAGGCATTGAGCAACCCTCATCTGTGAATCCCTACTTAAAGCGGAAACCTAAGAAACGCCAACTTTCAGTAGCAGAGTTTGTAGAAGGTATCGTAAAAGGTGATGTCACTATATTGAGTCAGGCTGTGACATTGGTGGAAAGCGTAAAGCCTGAACATCAGGCTGTCTCACAGGAAATCATAGAGAAGTGTCTGCCATTTTCCGGTAATTCGATCCGGATTGGTATCAGCGGCGTTCCCGGTGCGGGAAAGAGTACATCCATAGATGTATTCGGTCTGCACGTGCTCGAAAAGGGGGGCAAACTGGCGGTATTGGCCATCGACCCTAGTAGTGAGCGTAGTAAAGGCAGTATCTTGGGCGATAAAACCCGTATGGAGCAGCTTTCCGTACATCCTAAATCGTTTATCCGCCCTAGTCCGTCAGCCGGTTCTTTGGGAGGAGTGGCACGTAAAACACGTGAGACGATTATTCTTTGTGAAGCTGCCGGATTCGATAAGATTTTTGTGGAGACCGTAGGAGTGGGACAGAGCGAAACGGCTGTTCACTCGATGGTTGATTTCTTCCTGTTGATTCAGTTGTCCGGTACGGGCGATGAACTGCAAGGAATTAAGCGTGGTATTATGGAGATGGCGGATGGTATCGTTATCAATAAGGCCGATGGAGATAATCTGGAACGTGCCAAGTTGGCTGCCACTCAATTCCGTAATGCATTACATCTGTTTCCTGCGCCTGAATCCGGATGGATTCCCAAAGTATTGACTTACTCCGGTTTTTATAATCTGGGAGTGAAGGAGGTCTGGGACATGATTTACGAATACATTGACTTCGTGAAAGAAAACGGCTATTTTGAATATCGCCGCAACGAACAAAGTAAATACTGGATGTATGAAAGCATCAATGAACAACTTCGTGACAGCTTTTATCATAATCCGAAGATTGAAGCGATGCTCTTAGAAAAAGAACAGCAGGTATTGAAAGGCAACCTGACTTCGTTTATAGCTGCAAGAAGTCTGCTCGATACTTATTTTGAGGATTTGAAATGAGACTTTAAATGATAATAAGATTCTGATTTTTAGAGAATACATTTAGCATAAGCGGTAGGAAACTTTCAGTCTTTCTACCCGCTTGTACTATTAATGAGGCTTTTCTGCTTTTTCAAGATCAGCTCTTGATTTACTTTGAGTCACAATATATACTCCCAGGAATACGAGCGCGATAGCGATTCCTTTCTCCCAGCCGAAACTTCCGATACCCATCGCGATTGCCGCAATCGTAGCCACGATCGGTTGCATATAATTGTACATACTGACTACCGTAGGACGGAGCAGCCTCTGTGCAGTCATAATGCAGAGATACGCGAGGAAGCTACCTCCTAATACGACATAAAGTACCTGTAGAATGGCGACAGTGGAAACAGAAGTCCATTGAATCGTAGAAATATCATAATAGGAGAACGGAATGTAACACATTGAAGCATATATGAACATCCATTTATTAATCGTTACTGCCGAATATCGTTGAGACAATCCTTTGAATACAGTCAGGTATATGGAAAAACTGATTTGCGCAACGAGACAAAGCAAGTCGCCAATCAGGCTTCCATTTCCGTTGCTTCCTGCCTGGCTACTCATAATGAGAATGAGCGCTCCCATAGCACCTATAAAAATTCCCAGTACTTTCTTATTGGTAATAGGTTCTTTCAAGTAAATGGCCGCTACAACCATTGTTACAATCGGTAGAGTGGTAGTTACGATAGAAGCATCAATAGGAGAAGTCATAGAAAGTCCGAAGATAAACACTCCTTGATTGAATACTAGCGCAAACAGTGAAGCAAAGAAGATTTTCAGCATATCTTGATGATTCACATGTTCCTGTTTGCAAAACATGGAAAGGATCCAGAAAGCGGCTGCTGCCCCCACCATGCGGAATGTAGTGACAGAAATTGGAGAAAACTCTTGAAGAGCCGACTTACCGATGGGAGACATTAATCCCCACATAACGTTTGCTGTAAGCGCAAACAAATGACCATACAGGTTCTTACTTTTGTCCATGTTGATACTATTTATTTTACCATATCTCTGATATCATTAACAATCAAATAGAGAAAACGGTTGCAAAGGTAGTCTTTTATCGTATGATTTGTTTATATTTGCCTTGATTAAACTTGAATATTATGGAACAACAAGCCAATTATATCCGTCGTATCGAGATACACGGACTATGGGAACGCTTTAATATAGGATGGGATTTGCGTCCCGATGTGAACATCCTCTCCGGCATCAACGGAGTGGGGAAGACTACCATTCTGAACCGTTCGGTGGGATACCTCGAAGAACTTTCCGGTGAAATGAAAAGTGACGAGAAGAACGGAGTGCGTCTCTTTTTCGACAATCCCCAGGCAACCTATATTCCTTATGACGTCATCCGAAGCTACGACCGTCCCCTGATTATGGGTGACTTCACAGCCCGCATGGCCGACAAGAATGTAAAGTCTGAACTGGACTGGCAACTCTATCTCTTGCAACGCCGTTACCTCGATTATCAGGTCAACATTGGTAATAAGATGATTGAAATGCTTTCCAGCACTGATGAAGAAGAGCGTCGTAAAGCAGCTACATTATCTGTAGCCAAACGTCGTTTTCAGGATATGATTGACGAACTGTTCAGCTATACACGCAAAAAGATAGACCGGAAACGGAACGATATCGCTTTCTATCAGGATGGCGAACTATTATTCCCTTATAAACTGTCGTCCGGTGAAAAGCAAATGCTGGTTATCCTGCTGACCGTACTCGTGCAGGACAACAGCCATTGTGTATTGTTTATGGATGAGCCGGAAGCCTCCCTTCATATAGAATGGCAGCAGAAACTGATTGCTATGATACGTGAACTGAATCCGAATGTGCAGATTATCCTGACTACCCATTCGCCTGCCGTCATTATGGAAGGCTGGCTGGATGCCGTGACAGAAGTAAGCGATATATCTACCACCGTAGGGCACAAGCTCGACAAGGATTCTTCCGACTGTAATTTGTAATTCGAAACCTGTAATAGAACAAATGGCAACTTCACTACGAGATAATCTGACTTCTTCTTATTTCAATGCCGCCCATAAGCTTTATCCGAAGAAAGCCCGCCGACGTATCATCGCTTACGTAGAAAGCTATGACGACATCGCTTTCTGGCGCACATTGCTTGAAGAGTTTGAAGACGACGAACACTATTTCCAAGTGATGCTTCCTTCGGCCACCTCCCTGGCAAAAGGAAAAAAGATGGTACTCATGAACACGCTGAATACAGCCGAATTGGGGAGAAGTCTGATTGCCTGTGTGGACAGTGACTATGATTTCCTGTTGCAGGGAGCTACCAATACCTCCCGTAAAATCAACCGGAGCAGGTATATTTTTCAGACTTATACCTATGCTATTGAAAACTATCATTGTTTTGCCGAAAGCCTTCACGAAGTATGTGTGCAGGCTACGTTGAATGACCGTTCCATTTTAGATTTCAACTTCTACCTGAAGAAGTACTCCGAGATTGTATATCCGCTTTTCCTCTGGAACGTATGGTTCTATCGCCAACGGGATACTTACACCTTCCCCATGTACGATTTCCATACCTATACTTCTTTGCGTGAGATCAATCTCCGGCATCCGGAGAAGAGCTTGGAATCTCTTCAACAACGGGTTAATCAGAAGTTGGCAGAGTTGAAAAAGAAATTCCCCCATAGCATCAATCAGGTGAATGGATTGCGGACTGAATTTAAGGAACTGGGCTTGGTGCCGGAAACTACTTACTTGTATATGCAGGGACACCATGTGATGGATAATGTGGTAATGAAACTACTGATTCCGGTCTGCACCGTATTGCGCCGTGAACGGGAACAGGAAATCAAGCGGCTGGCCGAACACAATGAGCAATTCAGAAACGAACTGACTTGTTATCAGAATAGCCAGGTGAACGTAGAAATCATGCTCAAGAAGAATGTAGCCTATAAAAGACTCTTCCATTATGATTGGCTACGGCAGGATATCAGTGAATATTTGGAAGAAGGAAAAAATAAAGAAGAAAAGAAACAGAGATCATAAATAAAAGAAAAACTAAAAAAGAGAGAGACGATTGCTTATGAAAGAAGTAAAAGAAGTGGTTGATACAGTGAGTGTGGCATTGGCAAACGGGCAACCGGAAGAAGCAGGTAATGTAGTGATGCAAGAAGTGAATCATGCTTTGCTCTCGATGGGAGTGGATGAAGCTATGGCTGATAAGATTGATAACTTTATCATCTTATTGTTTATTATTGGAATAGCATTACTGGCCAATCTGATTTGCCGCAAGATTATTCTGCGTACCGTGGCTAAATTGGTGAGACAGACAAAAGCTACTTGGGATGATATTGTATTTAATGATAAAGTAATGGTGAACATCAGCAGGATGGTGGCGCCTATATTGATTTATATATCTATTCCTATTGCTTTTCCCGAACATGCAGACTCTGCTTTGCTTGATTTTCTTCGAAGACTTTGCATGATTTATATCCTTGCAGTCTTTCTTCGCTTCGTCAGTGCTTTGTTCACGGCTGTGTATCTGGTATATAGCGCGCGTGAGCAATATAAAGACAAACCTTTGAAGGGGCTTTTGCAGACAGCGCAAGTCATTCTCTTCTTTATAGGAGCTATCATCATTATCAGTATTCTGATAAAGCAAAGTCCGGTGGTGTTGCTGACCGGACTGGGAGCTTCCGCTGCGGTTCTGATGTTAGTTTTCAAGGACAGTATCATGGGATTTGTCTCCGGCATCCAGCTTTCTGCCAATAATATGCTGAAGGTGGGCGATTGGATCACAATGCCGAAATACGGTGCGGACGGTACAGTGATAGAAGTAACATTGAATACCGTAAAAATACGTAACTTCGATAATACCATCACCACCATTCCTCCTTATCTATTGATTAGTGATTCTTTCCAAAACTGGCAGGGAATGCAGGAATCCGGCGGACGTCGTGTGAAACGCTCTATCAATATAGATATGACCAGTGTGCATTTCTGTACGCCGGAGATGTTGGCAAAATACCGGAAGATACAACTGTTGAAAGACTATGTGGATGAAACGGAAAAGGTAGTGGAAGAATATAATAAGGAACATCATATCGACAACTCTGTGTTAGTGAATGGACGCCGGCAAACAAATTTGGGAGTTTTCCGTGCCTATCTGACTAACTATCTGAAGAATCTGCCTACCGTCAATCAAGACCTGACCTGTATGGTACGTCAGCTTCAGCCTACTGAAACCGGTATCCCATTGGAACTTTATTTCTTTTCTGCCAATAAAGTATGGGTTGCCTACGAAGGCATACAGGCAGATGTTTTCGATCATGTGCTTGCCATTATTCCCGAATTCGACTTGCGTGTCTTCCAAAACCCGTCGGGGGCAGACCTGCATCGGATAGGGGTAAAGATAGAAAACTAATCAAACGATAAAACGCTTATAAATTGCTATTACTATGACTACACCGTTATCCAACCAGATTATCCGTGAAATCACTCCTTTGTCAGATAAGGATTGCTTTTACATTGCGGAACGTTATAAAACGGAATTCACTTATCCTATACACAACCACTCCGAGTTTGAATTGAACTTCACCGAAAAGGCTGCCGGAGTAAGGCGGATTGTAGGAGACTCTTCCGAAGTGATAGGTGATTATGATTTGGTGTTGATAACGGGAAAAGACTTGGAGCACGTCTGGGAACAGAACGAGTGCCGTTCGAAAGAGATACGGGAGATTACGATTCAGTTTTCTTCCGATCTTTTCTTCAAGAGCTTTATCAATAAGAATCAGTTCGACTCTATCCGCCGGATGCTGGATAAAGCACAAAAAGGGCTTTGTTTCCCGATGTCCGCCATACTCAAAATATATCCGTTGCTGGATACGCTTGCTTCAGAGAAGCAAGGATTTTATGCGGTCATTAAATTTATGACGATCTTGTATGAACTTTCTCTCTTTGAGGAAGAGGCACGTACCTTGTCCAGTTCGTCTTTTGCCAAGATAGATATTCATTCGGACAGCCGGCGTGTGCAGAAAGTGCAGGAGTACATCAATACACATTATCAGGAAGAAATACGCCTGGGGCAGTTGGCCGATATGGTGGGGATGACGGATGTGTCATTCAGCCGCTTTTTCAAACTGCGTACAGGCAAGAATCTTTCCGATTATATCATTGATATTCGGCTGGGCTTTGCTTCCCGGTTGCTGGTAGATTCTACGATGTCTATCGCCGAGATTTGTTATGAGTGCGGTTTTAATAACCTTTCCAATTTCAACCGGATCTTCAAGAAGAAAAAGAGTTGTTCGCCTAAAGAGTTTCGTGAGAACTACCGGAAGAAAAAGAAACTGATTTAGCGCATTTTCTTTTATGAACTCGGTGATTAACTCCCGAGTTCTATCTTCCACTCACCAATCGTTCGTGTGGCACTGTCAAAGTTTACACCTACTTTAACTATTTTCCTGTGATCCGCCTGATACGGAATAGCATACCCCTTGCTGTTAATCTGCGCTAATGCTTCTTCGGGTGTACCATCTACTTTAAATTCAAAAACATAGATGGTATCTTGAAGTTTCACAACCGCATCTGCTCTTCCAATGGCTGTATCCACTTCCACATCTATATACTGTCCCATCAGCCGGAAAAACAGATAAAAGATAGTTTGATAATGTTTCTCTTCCTTGTTGTTCAGTTTATTCGGGATAGACGCAAAGAAAGATTTCAGTCTTTCCAGACATTCCTCTAAATGACCGATACGCAAGTCTTTAATAAAGGACACTACATAAAATGTATTCTCTCGTGCAGGCAGATGCACATAAGCGGGCATTAGCGATTCGATAAATCCTTTTCTTACTTCTTTGTTGGGATAAGCCAGTGTATACAGTTGGAAATCCGGATCATATCCCTTAATTGTGAGATAACCGCTTTGGTAGAGCACCGGAAGAGGATCGGTGATTCTATTGCTGGGCGCATCAAACTGTTCGGCGGTGGCGGTCGTGTTATCCAGTTCCCGGATATCAAAATTGCTTTCTTGCAGAATATCTATCAGGAAAGTGGGAGTACCGGTCGAAAACCAAAAATTGGCATACTTCTTCTGTGCGAATGCATTGAACAAACTGAATGGATTATAAATATCTTCACTGTTCTCACTGAAATGATAGCCGTCATATTGTTGTTTCAAATGTACACAGGCTTCCTCGTATGTTTCTTTGTTGGCTTGCGCCATTTGTTCAATATCAATTTGTAGCTGCGTGCGCAACTCTTGTTCGGTGATGCCGCAGATGGCACTGTAATCATCCCTCATGCTGATATTCTGCAAGTTATTCAACTCGCTGAAGATACTCATTTGGCTGAATTTGCTGATACCTGTCAATAATAAGAAGCGAAGATACTGTCCCTGGGCTTTCAGTGGACTAAAGAAATCCCGCATGATATTACGTATTTCCTTTTGAACTTCATCATTATGATTGCTGTCCAGCATTGGTGAGTCATACTCATCTATTAATACCACCACCTGTTTACCCGTCTGTTTGTAAGCACGACGAATAATTCCTTCAAAACGTAAACTGAAAGTCGTTTCTCCTTCTTCCCGTTGATAAATTTTCTCCCATAAAAGCAATTGGCGGTTAATAACGGCTGACAGCATATCAGCGGTTATATATTTACTCACACTAAAATCAAAGTGTAGTACCGGGTAGACCGTCCAATCCTTTTCCAGAGTCTCCATAGCCAAGCCTTGAAACAGTTCTTTTTTTCCCAGGAAATAAGCTTCTAGTGTAGAAACCAGCAAACTTTTCCCAAAGCGTCGGGGACGACTTAGAAAATAGACTTTATTTGTATGAGTCAAACGATAAATCAATTCTGTTTTATCAACATAGACACAATCATTATTGCGTAAATCTTCAAAGTTCTGTATTCCTATCGGATATCTTCTGAAATTCTCTTCCATGACGCATATCTGTTTTTAGCGTGAAACATTCACAAAGATAATGATATTTAGTTTCAAGTCAATTATGCCTGTTCTTTTTTTAAGAAAGTCCAACGTTGGATATATACTTAGTGGGAAAGGAGCTATCGGTGTTTCTTTGCGTAATGCATTGAAAAGCGGTGAAACATATCTTTGACGACAAGCGGGTGGAAATACACTATCAGCCAAAATTTTCACCTTCTCACAACTGTCAGCCGATTAATTTTATGCATAATGAGAGATAAAAGAGTGAAGTTCCGGTCTTAAATTTGCTTATAAACAAGTTAAACTAATAGCGTAACTGATTGATAATACGTTTGTAACATCTTGTCATCATCTTGCAATGACTCTTTCAATAGATTGTATTTTTTTCGTCTTACGGTTGTAATGCTCACCCTCTATCTTTGCCGACGTAATTAAAACGTAGAGCAAAGTTAGATGAAAAAACTATTTCTTATCCGATTTTCAGTGGCGGCCTTCTTTTGCCTGTTGTGTGTACTTCCTGCATTGGCTGCCAATATCAAGATTAAAGGAGCTGTGAAAGACAAACTATCCAAGGAACCTTTGATAGGAGCTACGATACGTTTGCTCGGAACTCAAGTCGGAGCAGTGACCGATATGGAGGGTAATTTCGAATTGAACAGCATGGGCGTTCTGGAAGGTATGTATGATATTGAGATTAAATATGTAGGTTACAAAACGGAAGTGCGCCGTAAAGTGCGTGTGGAGAATGGAAAACTGGTGATACTGAATCTGGAGTTGGAAACCGATGCACAGGAACTTGCCGATGTGGTGGTTGTAGCTAAGAAGAATAGGGAAAATGAGAATATGCTGTTGCTCGAACAGCAAAAAGCAGTCATTGCCGTACAATCTGTTGGTGTCAGGGAGCTTTCCCGCAAAGGTGTTTCGGATGCAGAAGGTGCTGTGACGAAAGTTGCCGGAGTGTCTAAACAAGACGGAGTGAAAAATGTCTTTGTCCGTGGATTGGGAGACCGGTACAATGCAACTACTTTTAATGGATTTGCTCTTCCTTCCGAAGACCCGGAATATAAGAATATCTCTCTTGATTTCTTCGGTACGGACATTATTCAGTCTGTAGGTGTAAAGAAAGCATTCAACGCGGGGGGCAGCAGCGATGTCGGAGGGGCAACCATTGATATTGTATCCAAAGAACTAATTGGTAGCGGTCATCTGGGATTCGGCATTTCCGGTGGCTTGAATACACAAACGGTAGCAGCCGATTTTCTGAAACAGGATGGAGTGAACTTCATGGGCTTTGCCAATCGTACCGAACATGCCGATGAAAACTCATGGAACTTCAGAAATAAGTTAGACCCTTCCGCTCAACATTTGCAAATCAACCGGAGTTACAGTATTTCCGGAGGTAAACGATTCTATGTCGGAAAAGACAAAAATCCACTTTCTTTCTTCCTGACTGCCGGACATACGACGGACTATCAGTATACGGATGAAATCATACGTAATACAACTACCGGCGGTACGGTCTACAAAGATATGAATGGAAAGAAGTATGCGGAGAATATCAGTCAGCTGGCACTTGCCAATGTGGATTTCGATATGCAGAATCGTCATCACATCAGTTATAATTTGATGATGATTCATGCCAATACCCAGTCGGTGGGCGATTACAACGGTAAGAACTCGATTTTTAGTGACGACTATGAAAACCTCGGATTCACCCGTCGCCAACAAACGAATGATAATATGCTGATCGTTAATCAACTGATGACTAACTGGGGATTGACCAAATCATTAAGTCTCGATGCAGGTGCTTCCTATAATATGGTGAAAGGGTATGAACCGGATCGTCGTATCAATAACCTGACTAAAGCGGAAGACGGCTATACGTTGCTAAGGGGCAACTCACAACAGCGCTATTTCTCAACTTTAGATGAAGACGACTTGAATGTAAAAGCAGGCTTGGTCTATCGTCTGAAAGATAATATAGACGAAATTTCGAATATCCGTTTCGGATATACAGGCCGATTCGTAGATGATAACTTCAAAGCTACGGAGTATAACCTGACCGTAGGACATGTTTCTACCATCCCTTCTTTGGACGACTTCTCGCTTGACGATTATTATAATCAGGAAAACTTTGCTTCCGACTGGTTCAAGATACAAAAGAACTTAGATGAATATACCGTGAAAAAGAATATCCATTCCGCTTATGCCGAGGCTACCTACCAGTTTACTCCCCGTTGGATTGTGAATCTGGGAATGAAATACGACAAGGTAGATATTGAAGTGGATTACAATGTGAATCGTGGAGGTTCTAAAGGAAACAATACCATCCAAAAAGATTATTTCCTGCCCAGCTTGAATCTCAAATACAATCTGAATGATAAAAACTCGCTTCGTCTGGGAGCTAGTAAAACATATACGCTTCCGCAGGCAAAGGAAATATCTCCTTACCGTTATGTCGGCGTGAACTTCAACAGTCAGGGGAATCCCAATCTGAAACCTTCGGATCATTATAACCTTGATCTGAAGTGGGACTTTAATCCCACTCCGACCGAGTTGATTTCTCTCACAGCTTTCTATAAATTGATTAAGAATCCGATATCCCGCATCGAAGTGGCAAGTGCCGGAGGTTATCTTTCTTATGAGAATATAGCGGATAAGGCAACCGTGGCAGGAGTGGAGATAGAAATACGTAAGAATCTGTTTGTCCGTCCGGTGAGTAATGCTGCGCACGGAATGAATAAACTCTCTTTGGGATTGAATGGCTCTTATATCTACACGAATGCAAAAATGCCTTTGGCAACGGTTACCACTGGCTCGCAACTGGAAGGAGCTGCACCGTGGATTGTCAATTTCGATCTCTCGCATAACTTCACGAAAGGAGAACGCAGTTTTGTCAATACATTGGTACTTAATTATGTGAGTGATAAGATATATACCATTGGCACGCAGGGTTATCAGGATGTGATGGAGCAGGGAGTACTGATACTGGATTTTGTGTCCCAAGCCAAACTGAACAAGCATCTTTCCCTTAACCTGAAAGCCCGCAACCTGCTGAATCCCTCTTATAAGTTAAGCCGCAAAGCGAACGAAAACGGGGAAAAGGTGATACTGAATGATTATAAGAAAGGAATAAATATAAGCCTGGGAGTGTCGTGTACATTCTAAGCCGGGTGATGAAATAAGATTATTAACTAATAATGAAAGCAAAATGAAAAGATTGTTTGTGAACTTTATGACGTTTGCCGTTATGGCAACAGCACTTACATTGACTGCATGTAGCAGTGATAGTGACGGGGACGGTGATGGTAACGGAGATGGTGGAAACAACGGTGGGACCGGTAGTTCTATTGTTGTGGGCGAAAATATCCTGTCCGGCACGCTGACCGGAGAACAGACACTGGAAGCTAAGGAATATATTCTGAACGGAACGGTAGTCATTGAAAATGGAGGCCGTCTGAATATCCCTGCCGGAACAACGATTAAGGCTCGCGAAGGTTTCAGCAGTTATCTGCTGGTAGCACAGGGCGGTAAACTTTATGCTGACGGTACAGCTGATAAACCGATTGTTTTCACTGCCAATTCAACAACCCCTACATCCGGCTATTGGGGAGGAATCATTATCAATGGTAAAGCTCCGATTTCCGGTTCGAACGCCAATAAGAGTGATACAGGTCTGACGGAAATCGACAACAACTATAAATACGGTGGTAATGTCGATAATGACAATTCCGGTTCACTGACTTATGTGAAAATCTGCTATGCCGGTGCCCGCTCTACTGCCGATATCGAGCACAACGGATTGACACTGAACGGTGTTGGAAACGGTACCAAGATCGAGAATATCTACATTCTTGAGAGTGCGGATGATGCCGTCGAATTCTTTGGCGGTACGGTGAATGTAACCAACCTATTGGCTGTGAACCCGGATGATGACATGTTCGACTTCACTCAAGGATATTCCGGTAAATTGAAAAACTGCTATGGTGTTTGGGAAAGCGGTTATACCAGTACGGAAGCAGATCCGCGCGGCATTGAAGCAGATGGTAACTTGGATGGCATTTATCCGGATCATTTACGTCAGTCGGACTTTGTGGTTGAAAATATGACAATCGTAAATAATGCTGCCAATACAACGGATAATGTAGACCGTATGCAAGATGTGATTAAAATCCGTCGTGGAGCAAAAGCTACGATCACCAATGCCCTTGTCAAAGGTTCAGGCGGTACAATCGATTTGATTGATATGAATGACAATAAAGGTACAGGAAATGCTGCTTCCAGCATCAGCATCACCCATACATTGAACTTTAAGAATAAGCTGAACGGTACATTGAATACATTTACCGAGCCAACTACGAATACAGGTGCAGATGCATCCCTGTTCACTTGGAGCGGATATAATTTCTCTTCCTTATAAATAAGATATAGAGTAGCAAAGTGTATCTTTTTTAATAGGAGGTATGGGAGAATTTGTAACAAACAGATTCTCCCATATTCTATTTATTTGTTTTCGTAATCTTCTTTTAGCTTTTTTATTTGCTCCTTTATGGTATCAGTGATTACCTTTTTCGTATATTTGTCAACCTATTATTTTACAACGATACAAAATATGCAAACAGACAACGAGCGATACAAAAAAATGGCTTCTCTTGCACAAATCGGATGGTGGGAAGTAGATTTAACGGCAGGATGTTATTTATGTTCCGATTATCTTTCTGATCTTTTGGGATTGGACGGCGACACCATCTCTACTTCGGATTTTCTAAACCTGATACGTGAAGATTATCGCAAGCAGATTGCTCAGGAGTTCCGGGCAAATTCTTCTATCCATAAGGACTTTTACGAACAAACTTTCCCGATTCATTCAAAATATGGTGAGGTTTGGCTGCATACCCGTCTGGCTTTTCGTGAGAAGGGTACGGGTGTTGATGGAGGTGATAAGTCCTTCGGAATAATCCAGCGCGTTGAGGCTCCCAAGGAGGAAGATCAAAGGGATGCATTAAGGCGTGTGAATGATTTGCTTTGTCGTCAGAATTTTGTTTCGCAATCGTTGCTTCGTTTCCTACGTGATGAGGCAGTAGAATCTTGTATCGCAGATATTTTAAGAGATATTCTGAATCTTTATAATGGAAAAGGTCGTGTTTATATTTTTGAATACGATGAAATTTATGCCCATCATAGTTGTATCTACGAAGTTGTTTCTGAAGGAGTATCGGCAGAGATAGACAATCTGCAGGACATGCCTGCCAGTGAGTCAAAATGGTGGAGTGAACAGATATTATCGGGCAAGCCGATTATTTTAAATACACTGGAGCAGTTATTAGAAGAGGCTCCTGATGAATATCAGATTCTTGTAGTTCAGGGAATCAAATCGTTAATGGTGACTCCTTTGATGACAGGCGACCGCGTTTGGGGATATATGGGGATTGATTTGGTTGAGACCTACCATGACTGGAGTAATGAAGATTTTCAATGGTTCTCCTCATTGGGAAATATTATAAATATCTGTATCGAGTTGCGTAAAACTAAGGACAAGGTAATCCGTGAACAGACTTTCCTAAATAATCTGTTTCATTTTATGCCGATGGGATATATACGTATGTCCATTATCCGTGACGAGAATAATAAACCTTGCGATTATCGGGTGACGGATGCGAATGAGGTCAGTTCAACCTTTTTCGGGCTTCCTTTGGAGTCGTATATTGGTTCTTTGGCATCTGAAAAGCATCCTGACTATCTCCAAAAACTTAATTTTCTGGAAGAGATACTGGATAGTAATTCTTATAGGGAGAAAGATGAATATTTTCCAAGAACGGAACGGTATACGCATTGGGTTATTTATTCTCCCGGAAAAGATGAAATAGTCGGTTTGTTCCTCGATTCTACAGGATCGGTACAAGCTAACCGGGCATTGGACCGTAGCGAGAAGCTCTTTCAGAACATATTTGCTAATATTCCGGCAGGAGTAGAGATCTACGATAAGGATGGCTATTTGATAGACTTGAATAATAAGGATTTGGAGATATTCGGTGTAGTGAATAAGTCGGATGTGATCGGAGTTAACTTCTTTGATAATCCGAATGTGCCGCAGAACATACGTGATCGTGTACGGAATGAAGATTTAGTAGATTTCAGACTTAATTATTCTTTTGAGCAAGCAGGAGGATATTATGAGACAAGCCGTTCTAATGTGATAGAACTATATTCGAAGGTTAGTAAACTATATGATAATGAGGGCAACTTCAGCGGATATATTTTAATAAGCATTGACAATACGGAGCGTATTGATGCAATGAACCGTATTCGTGATTTTGAGAATTTCTTCTTGATGATATCCGATTATGCAAAAGTAGGATATGCTAAATTGAATCTCTTGAACCGCAAAGGTTATGCTATAAAACAGTGGTATAAGAATTTAGGTGAGGAGGAAGATATTCCTTTGAGTGAGGTGGTAGCAGTTTATAGCCAAATGCATCCCGAAGACCGTAAGCGTTTCCTTGATTTTTATGATGGAGTCAGAGACGGAAAAAGGAGGCATTTCCAAGGGGAGATGCGTATTCGTCGTCCCGGAACGAAGAACGAATGGAATTGGGTCAGCAGTAATGTGATGGTCACCAATTATAAACCGGAAGAAAATGAAATAGAAATCATCGGTATCAATTATGACATTACAGAATTGAAGGAGACTGAAGCCGAATTGATTCAGGCACGTGATAAAGCAGAGATGATGGATCGTTTGAAAAGTGCTTTCCTTGCCAATATGAGTCATGAAATCCGTACGCCGCTGAATGCCATTGTCGGTTTCTCCGATTTGCTGGTAGAAACTGAAGAGCTGGCAGAACGTCAGGAGTATATTAAGATTGTACGTGAGAATAATGAACTTTTGTTGCAATTAATTTCAGATATACTCGATTTGTCAAAGATTGAAGCGGGTACATTTGAGTTTACTAACGGAGATGTAGATGTAAATCTGTTATGTGAGGATATTGTCCGCTCTATGGGGATGAAAGCGAAAGAAGAGGTGGAACTGGTGTTTGATGATCATCTTCCGGTTTGTCATGTCATTAGTGACCGTAACCGTATACATCAGGTGATCTCTAACTTTGTTAACAATGCAATGAAGTTTACCTCTGAAGGTAGTATTCATGTGGGATATAAACTAAAAGATGGCGAATTGGAATTCTATGTTGAAGATACAGGCATCGGTATTGAAAAAGAGCAGTTGCCACATATCTTTGAGCGTTTTGTGAAGCTTAATTCTTTTGTACACGGTACAGGATTGGGACTTTCTATCTGTCAGAGCATCGTTGAACAATTAGGTGGGCGGATTGGCGTTGATTCTGAAAAAGGAAAAGGATCAAGGTTTTGGTTTACTATTCCCGGAGTGATCGTGACGGAAGAGATGAACTGTGCCCGGTAGAGTGGTAATAAGGCAGGTGAATATCTTCCTTCCTCATTAATAAAAGCGGCTTTTATATAGTCGTCCCTTAAAAAGTACTCATCTGCGGGATATTGCAAGAAAACAGTGTCCCGCAGATTTTTTCAACAAGTAGCCAAAGAACCCTCATGGCTCTTTTGAAGTTGTACGCTGCTGCGGCTAAGAGCAGATTGACAACATCCCCGAACACACCTTTATAAAAGTTGCGTCCTAAACGAAAGTCTGATTTCAAATGCCCGATAGTCGGCTCTATTCCTGCACGCTTGCAGAATAGCTTATGTTTCTTCTTGCGTGT
>NZ_GG774797.1:254375-359719 GCF_000163675.1 Bacteroides sp. D22
CAGGTATAAGGGATGCCTGGGATTCAGCTGGTCTGTCAAAGAGCTGAACAAGGAGGGCTGAGGGGTGGTCTTGTTTATCATAATAATCTGCAAGTTTTCAACCATAAAGATACAAAAACTTGCAGATATATCAAAGCAATTTATATATTAATATGTTGATTATTAGGCGTAAAAGCACATTCTAAGGGGCGACTATATAGAAGAAACGGTCTTGGTTTTGATGTCGATTGATACTGACATGAAACCAAGACCGTTTCTTTGGTGAAAAGGTGTAGTCCGTTTAAATTCCGAACGACAGTTTATCGATAGATTGATATACGATACTTGCAATACCCAGTCCGATGATACCCAATGTGCAAAGTGCCAATCCCCATTTTGTGCAGCGGTCGCTGCGGAAAGTAGGAATCGGGTTGTCGGAAGGAGTGATATACATTGCTTTTACAATCAATAGATAGTAATACAACGAAATCACTGTATTTACCAATGCGATGAATACCAGCAAGTGGAAACCTGCATCGAAAGCAGCCATGAAGATAAAAAACTTAGAGAAGAATCCGGCAAACGGAGGGATGCCTGCCAATGAGAACAGAGACAGAGTCATCAAGAGAGCGATTTTGGGATTCGTTTTATAAAGTCCTGCGTAATCTTCGAGCGTGAATTTCTGACTGCGTAATGCCACGATAGTGATAACGGCAAATACTCCGAGGTTGGCGGCAGCGTACACTAATACATAATATACCAATGCCGTCATGCCTTGTGCTGTACCACCAATAACGCCTAACATAATATATCCCGCTTGCGAAATACTGGAGAACGCCATCAAACGTTTCAGGTTTTGCTGACGGACAGCAAATATATTTGCAATAGTGATAGAAGCGATGGTTACCCAATAAAGTACTTCCTGCCAGTCATTAATCATTGGAGCGAATACTTTGATAAGGACGGCCAATAATACAAATGCTGCCGATCCTTTTGATATAACACTCAAATAAGCGGTAACTGTACTCGGAGCGCCTTCGTAAACGTCTGCTGTCCATAAGTGGAATGGAACCAGTGATAACTTGAATGCCATTCCTGTGAAGAAGAATATAAATGCCATGATCTGTAACGGATTTCCGTCGATATGGGCAGGGAGGTCATCGAAATAAAGAGTCCCGGCAGAACCATAGATCATGGACAGACCAAACAACAGCAATGCACTGGAGAAAAGAGCTGTCAGAATGTATTTGGCACCTGCTTCGGCAGAGTTGTGACGGTATTTATCGAAGGCAATCAATGCTGCCATCGGAATAGAAGCTGTTTCAAGACCGATGAAGAACATCAGGAAATGTCCGGCGGAAATCATGAGATACATACCAAACAAGGTAGAGAGTGTAAGCACATAGAATTCTCCTTGTTTGAATGAAGTGTCTTCTCTTTTCATCCACTCGTGCGCCATCAGGAAAACAATCAGTGTACCGACATTCAGGATCGATTTAACAACTGTGTGCATCGGTACATAGTGATACATACCACCGAATGCATCGGTAGCAGTTCCCGGAATCAAGTTGATAGCCGTATGGATAGCCATCAGAATAACGGGCAACATGGTGTTCAGGCGTGCTTTCCCACTATTTTTGTGTGCATCCGGACTCATGAAGAGGTCAGCTAGAAATAGCAGCAGTAAGACAGCTATGAGCGACAGCTCTTCTCGCATATTTAGAAATTGTGAATAATCCATCTTGTTTATTTATGAATTAAGAATTATGATTTATGAGTTAGGGGATTAGTTGTGAGACAACCGGTAATACGCTTTCACCAATCATGTGGCTAACCCAGAAAGGAGCCATACCTAGTCCGGCAACGCAAACGATGAGGCAGATAACGGCTACACGTTCGTCCCAAGTTGCGTCGGTCAGTTCGAGGTGATGTTTGTTGGTGCAGGTTCCGTATAGAATCTTACCTACCAGGCGCAGGATGTAGACTGCGGTAATCACAATCGAAGAGCAGGCGATGATGGTCAGTGTGCGGTGAAATACGTCGTTGTTCTGGAAAGAGCCGACGAAGATGGTCATTTCAGCAATGAAACCGCTTAATCCCGGCAGACCGAGGTTGGCAAGACCGGCAATCACATAACATACACTAAGGAACGGCATAATTTTCATTAAACCGGCAAGTTCGCGAACGTCACGTGTGTGTGTACGTCCATATATCATACCGATCAGAGCAAAGAACAAGGCTGTCATTAATCCGTGTGAAAGCATTTGAAGGATTGCTCCTGTTGCTGCTGTCTGGTTTAGCATCAGAATGGCGAAAAGAACCAGTCCGCAGTGAGATACGGATGAATAAGCATTGATATATTTCAAGTCGGTCTGTACGCAAGCGGAGAAGGCTCCGTAGACTACAGAGATACCTGTCAGTATCAGGAATATCCAGGAAAGTTCGTTGGCTGCTTCCGGCATCAGATACATGGCGATACGGAAACATCCGTAACCTCCCAGTTTCATCAATACTCCGGCATGAAGCATGGATACGGCAGTCGGGGCAGAAGCGTGACCGTCAGGACTCCATGTGTGGAACGGGAAAAGGGCGCCCAATACACCGAAGCCGAGGAAAGTCAGCGGGAACCAGATGCATTGCTGTGCAAAAGGTATGTTGTGCAACTGTGCAATTTCGAGAAGGTTCATGGTGGTTGCTCCCGAGCCGAAATAGATTCCGAGAATACCGATCAATAGGAAAGCGGAACCGCCCATCAACATAAGGGTCAGTTTCATGGCTGCATATTCTTTACGTCCTGATCCCCATACACCAATCAGCAGGTACATCGGTATCAACGCAATTTCATAGAACATGAACATGGTGAACAAATCGACGGATATAAAGAATCCGAATACTCCCATAGACAACAGGGTGAACCAGAGGAAATATTCTTTCGTCAGCGGTTGCAGGCGCCAGGAAGCGAATGTACCGGTGAATACGATGACAGCAGACAATAACAACATGGCTACCGAAATTCCGTCAACACCTACTGAATAAGATATGTGAAGCGGGGCATACCAAAGCGTATCTGCACGGAAAAGCATTTCTGCCGTGTTTCCGGCGCTACGCTCTCCCAGATACAGGAATGTAAGTACGACGGAGGCAATCAGAAGTGCCGATGCGCCAGTAACCATAACCCCCCGGATGGCTTTGATTCCTCGTGCTGCCCAAAGTCCGGCCAGCATCAATAAGGGGATAAGTACGAATATGGATAAGAAATTCATCTTTATGATTTACTATTTAAAGATTTACTATTTACTATTTAGAGAATCAGCAGTAGGATAAGTGCCAATGCACCGCAAAGGAACACATACGCATATTGTTGTACCTGACCGCTCTGCAAACCACGAATCTCGTCGCTTGTTGTGTTGGTGGCCCATGCCAGGAAGTCAAAGAATCCATCCACTACATGACGGTCGAACCATGCGATAGGAGTAGAGATGCAGCGGAAGATAATCTTATGCGTAATAAACTGGTAGATATCATCAATATAGAAGCGATTATAGGCTGCCTTGTGCAGACCTTTGAATCGTTTTGCCAACGAATCAGCAACAGGCTGTTTGGCATTCTTGTACATCCATGTAGCGATTGCAATCGAAATAATCGCAATAACAACGCTCGTAATAGCTACTGACGGATCGAGATGGATAGAATAAGATTCACCATTCGAACTGATGAAGTGTCCGAAAGGAATAAATCCTGCTCCACAAGTTACAACAGCCAGGAACATTAACGGGAAAGTCATAGCCAACGGACTTTCGTGTGGTGTGTGATGTGCATGAAGTTCTTTGTTTTCCTTGCCCCAAAAAATACCGTAGTAAAGGCGGAACATATAGAAAGCTGTCATTGCAGCGATGACTGTCATCACCCATCCCATTACAGGGCTGTATTGGAAACAAGCAGCCAGAATTTCATCTTTCGAGAAGAAGCCCGAGAACGGAGGAATACCGGCAATAGCCAGACAAGCAATCAGGAATGTCCAGTGAGTGATCGGCATATATTTGCGTAAACCTCCCATAGCGGACATTTCATTAGAATGTACGGCATGAATGATGCTACCTGCACCGAGGAAGAGCAATGCCTTAAACATGGCATGTGTGAAAAGGTGGAACATGGAAGCCATGTAGCCCAAACCTCCTTCGTGTGGATTCATGGAAGTACAAACACCCAGAGCTACCATCATAAAGCCAATTTGTGAAATGGTAGAGAAAGCCAGTACACGTTTAATGTCTGATTGTACGCAAGCCACACTTGCCGCGTAGAATGCTGTAAATGCACCTACCCAAGCAACCATGTGCAGCGTATTCGGTGCGTATGTAATGAAAAGTGGGAACATACGTGCCACCAGATATACACCGGCAACTACCATGGTAGCCGCATGAATCAATGCGCTGACCGGAGTAGGACCTTCCATTGCATCCGGCAACCAGATATGCAACGGGAACATGGCACTTTTACCGGCACCACCGACAAACATCAGTCCGAGAGCCAACGGAAGCATAGAAGCTCCACCGCTTATCAAGGATACTGTATCCGGAGTGAATCCGAATGTACCACCGTAATATCCGTAAATCAGGATACCGATCAGGAAGCCCAAGTCAGCAAAGCGAGTAACAATAAACGCTTTCTTGGAAGCAGCGATGGCAGCCGGTTTTGTATAATAAAAACCGATTAGCAGGTAAGAACTTACCCCCACCAGCTCCCAAAAAAGGTACATCTGGAAGATGTTGGTTGCAACGACCAATCCCAGCATAGACATGGTAAATAGGGATAGGAAAGCGTAATAACGTTGAAAACCGACTTCTCCTTTCATGTAACCGAAAGAGTAGATATGTACCATCAGTGACACTGTAGAGATGACGATCAACATCATTACCGATATAGGATCGAGCAAGATGCCCAAGTCGAAGTGTAAAGTCTCTGTAAAAGGAAGCCACGTGAAGTTGTAAGGCATCAGTGTGGCGAATGTTCCGTCTTCCAGTCGTGGAGCGGAGAAATATTGGATAGCTGTAACGTAGGATAGTACTGCTACTGCTCCCAGTATCAGCGTACCGATTGTACCCGCTGTCCGGTGGGACATCCATTTACCTCCGATTCCCAATATGAGAAAGGAGAAGAAAGGAAGAAGGAGTATTAGAATTGTTAGTTCCATACAGTTTTATTTAATTACTTGAGTTATTATTATTAATTCTTGGTCTTATAGCTGATAATCACTATACTCGGACCTTCTGTTTGGTTTCCCGGTGTGAAACTAGTTGTTCCTCGGTGAGAAACACTTTGTTTCTCGGTGTGAAACGAAGTGTTTCAAGGGATGAAACACCTTGTTCCTGGGAATGAAACAAATCACCACTTCAACTCGTCCAGATTGCGCACCTGAATGCTTCGAAGATTACGATAAATGTTAATCATGATGGCGATAGCTATTGCAGTTTCCGCAGCCGAGATGGCGATGGAAAAGAGTGCAAAGAAATAACCCTCCATTCCCCCCGGAAAAAGGAAACGATTGAATACGGCGAAGTTGATGTCCGTAGCATTCAGCATTAACTCTACAGAAATCAGGATAGCCAGTGTATTTCGGCGGGTAAAGAATCCATAGATTCCTGCAAACATCATGATGGTAGAAACTACCAGGTAATATTCCATGTGTATCATATTCGAACTCTATTTTGATAGTTAATACTTAAAATTCCTATCTCTTACGTGCAATCATGATGCCACCGATGATACACGCCAGCAATAATATGCTGACAGCTTCGAAAGGCAATACATAACCGTATTTGTCACTACTTAATAAAGCGTTCCCGATAGCATGAATGCTAATTTCTTGCGGGGCCAAATTAGCTGTCTGCATGAAATCGTGCTTCAGTGTGATAAAAAGGATAATGGCTAAACCGGCAATCATAGTGAAGAGTCCGGCTAAGACTTTACTTCGTTTTGCTTTCTCGGCCCGGTCGCCTTCTCCACTGGTCAACAGGATGGAGAATACATAAAGAACGACGATACCACCGGCATAAACCATAATCTGAACGGAACCCAGAAAGGTGTAACCCAGCAAAAAATAGATGCCGGCCGTGCCGAAGAGCACGAAGAGCAGGTAGGTGGCCGAGCGTACGATACGTTGGGTAGTCACCGTCATGATGGACATAGCAATAATAAATGCTGCCAAAAAGTAGAATACTACTGTTTCAAGTGTTGATCCCATATCTAAACTTCTTTTTTCTTTTCTATTACTTTACTACCGTCGTGGTTCAACTTCAGGACAAGTTTCGTCCGGTCGAAGACTGCATGTTCGAAGTTCTGATCGAACGTGATGGCATCGTGCGGACAAGCATTGACACAGAGCTGGCAGAACATACAGGCACCCAAATCATATTCATAGGTTGCCAGGATTTTCTTCTTCTTTCCATCTTCTGTTTCGACGGTTTCGCTGGTCACTTTGATTGTATCGTTCGGACAGGCCATTTGACACAGTCCGCAAGCTACACAGCGATGTTCATTATTCTCATTGTGGGGCATATTCAGCGTACCACGGAAACGGTCGAACATTTTCAGCTCTTTCCGGTTTTCGGGATATTGCTCGGTCACTTTCTTACGGAAGTATACCTTGATGCTGGTTTTCATACCCGTTGCCAGTGTACTGATGCCATGCACCAGACCACCTAAGTACGTATATTTTTTATCTTTATATTCCATAATTTTCATTTATCAAAAGTGGAAGCCGAAAGCTACGCAGCATGCCATTAGTAATAGATTTACCATAGAAATTGGGACCAGGTATTTCCATTCCAGATTCAAGATCTGGTCGATACGCAAGCGTGGGAAAGTCCATTTGATCCACATCAGAAGGAATACCACAAAGAATGCTTTGGCGAAGAACCAGATAAAGCCCGGAATATAATCCATTACAGCATTAAATCCATCCAAACCAACAATGTGCAGCGGCATCCATCCTCCCAGGAAGATGGTGGCGGCAACACTGGCTACGATAAACAGATTCAAATATTCTGCCAGATAGAAGAAACCGAAGCCCATACCAGAGTATTCAGTATGATATCCGGCAGTCAACTCACTTTCTGCTTCGGGAAGGTCGAACGGGCCACGGTTACATTCTGCATTTCCGGCAATCAGATAGATGATGAAAGCAATGACCGCAGGAATATGTCCCTTGAAGATGAACCAACCATTAGCTTGTCCTTCTACGATTTCAGAAAATTGCATGGTTCCCGTCAGCACTACCATTGTCATGATACTCATACCAACAGAAAGTTCATAACTGATAATCTGTGCACCGCTTCGCATGGCACCGATCAAAGAGAATTTGTTGTTACTACCCCAACCGGCCAGCAAGATACCGACAACTCCAATGCTGGAAGCTGCCAACAGGAAGAACACGCCCACATTAAAGTCCAGAATCGCCGCACCTTTATTAAAAGGAATACAAGCGAAAGTCAGGAATGAAGCGATAATCACCATGAATGGAGCAAGATTGTAAAGGAAATGGTCGGCACCCTTCGGCATGAAGATTTCTTTGGTCAGCATTTTGAGCACGTCGCAGACCACTTGGATAGAACCCCATTTACCAACACGGTTCGGTCCAAGACGACACTGGAAGAAACCGCAGACCTTACGCTCCATGTAGATCAATATGATAGCCAGGATGGCATACAGTGCTACGAGGCACACGCCGACAGCTACACATTCTATAAAGATGGCTAATCCCTCCGGCATAATGGAGAGCAGTAGCTCATGTATCCAGTTTGTTACTATACTAAAGTCGAACATATATTTTTAATAATTAAGTATTATCTGTCAATATCCGGAACGACATAATCTATTGTTCCGCCAATAGCAATTAAGTCGGCAATCTTTGTGCCCCGGCAAATGGTGTCAATTGCAGCAACAAGCGGCAATCCCGTAGCACGGTAGTGCAGACGGTAAGGCGTTTTGTCACCCTGACTTTCCAGGAAGACACCAAATTCACCACGACTTCCTTCTACTGCTGCATAGTAACTGCCTTCCGGAACACGGATGATAGGTTTCATCTTCTCCTGATAAGGTCCCTCGGGAATATTGTCTATTAATTGCTCAATGATGTTCAGACTTTCCATGATCTCATCCATACGCACCAGGTAACGGGCAAAGCAGTCACCTTCCGTATAAACGATTTCTTTGAAATCGACTTTGTCATATACACCGTATGGCATTCGTTTACGTACGTCACACGCCCATCCTGATGCACGGCCTGTACCTCCGGTACAACCGAAAGAGATGGCATCTTCACGGCTTAACACACCGACGCCTTTCATACGGCTCTGTGCGATGATGTTACCCGTGAATATATCGTGATATTCGTGGATAATTCCTCTCATATATGGAATGAACTCTTTTACTCGTTTGACGAAGTTAGGATGAAGATCAGCCTGTACACCGCCAATCGTATTGTAGTTCATAATCAGACGTCCGCCGCAAGTTTCTTCAAAGATATCGAGAATTTTCTCGCGGTCACGGAATCCATAAAAGAATGCTGTCAACGCTCCTAAGTCCATAGCAAGACAAGAGTAGAACAGCAAGTGAGAATCGATACGTTGCAACTCGTCCATTATGGTACGGATGTACTGTACGCGTTCACTGACCTCAATGCCCATGGCTTTTTCAATACACATACACAATGCGTGACGATTTTGATGCGCGCCCAAATAGTCCAGACGGTCTGTCAAAGCTAATGTTTGAGGGTAAGTGAGGCTTTCATTCATTTTCTCGATACCTCGGTGGATATACCCGCAGTTCGCATCAATCTTACGAATAATTTCACCTTCCAGAGAAACACGGAAGCGCATTACACCATGAGTAGCAGGGTGTTGCGGACCGATGTTGACTACATATTCTTCTTCGCCGAACAGTTTCGTCTCTTTGTTCTTGATGGTTCCGTCCGGGTTCAGTTCTATTTCTTGAGTCGTATCAAACGTCTCTTCATTGGTCATGCACAGTGGGTTATCCTTTTCCGGGTCGTTATCTTTACGCATCGGATAACCAATCCAATCGTTGCGCAGGTAGAGCCGGCGCATATCAGGATGACCGACAAAGGTGATGCCATAAAAATCAAAAACTTCACGTTCGTAGAAGTCGGCTATCTTCCAGATGTCGCTGACAGACGGTATTTCCGGTAGCTCGCGGTTGGTTGTCGCTGTTTTTAGTGCTATCCGTTCGCCTGTAATGGTAGATTCCAGATGGTAGACTACGCCTAAGCCGCGGAGTTTTTCCGGAGCGTCTTTCTCATCGGCTACTCCCCAGTCCATACCGGTGAGGCTTTCGAGAAAGTCCATCTGTTTTTCATTTCGCAAGCGCAGCATCTCGTCGTGTAACGCTGCAGGAGCTATAAATTGTATTTCTTGCATAAATCAAATTAAATTAAGAATGAAAAATTAAGAATGAAAAATCTGCCGGGATGTTGCATGCGAATTCTTCATTCATCATTCATCATTCTTCATTTCTTAAATAATCCGGTTTCTTCTCTTTTCTGTTTACTCCACCAAAGAACTTTTCTATTTTCACTTTGCGTTGCAATTGCATCATGCCATAATAGAATGCTTCAGGACGTGGCGGGCATCCGGGAATATATACATCTACCGGAAGAATCTTGTCCACCCCGTTTACTACGTGATAGGACTTCTTGAAAGGACCTCCGCTGACAGCGCATCCGCCTACGGCAACCACATACTTCGGATCGGGCATCTGGTCGTAAAGTCGTTTCAGTACCGGAGCCATTTTATTGGTGATTGTTCCGCATACCATAATCATATCAGCCTGACGCGGGCTGGCACGTGCTACCTCAAACCCAAAGCGGGCCATGTCATAACGCGCGGCACCCAGTGCCATAAATTCGATACCACAACAACTGGTTGCAAAGGTAAGCGGCCACAGTGAATTGCTGCGCCCCCAGTTGATAAAGTCGTCAAGTACTCCGAGGGCAACATTGGCTCCTCCAGCATTAAGTTCTTTGACCAACTTTTCCAATGATTCATTGTCGATAAACTCATCATACGGAATAGATTTTATTTTTGGCTTTTTGGTTATTTCCATTCCAAAGCTCCTTTCCTCCAGGCATAAGCAAGACCTAGAACTAAAATGATAAAGAAGAAGAGAACACTAATAAGTCCCTGTGGTCCCATGTCACGCATAACTACCGCCCACGGAAACAGAAAAGCTGTTTCGACATCGAACATAAGGAATAAGATGGCAAACAAGTAGTAGCCTACACGGAACTGCATCCATGATTTACCACGTGTCGGTATACCACATTCATAAGCCTCAAACTTTTGCAGGTTGTATGAACGGGGAGAGATAGCACGCGAGAGGGCTATTACTACACCGACAAAAGCAAGCGCTGTCAGTAAAACAACAACTAAAAATGTAAAATTCATAATTCAATAGCTGTTTAGATTGAATATTATATAGAAATAAGCAATTAGTCTATTCGCCCTATGGAGAATAAAACCAACTGTAATAAATGACGAGCAAAAGAGTCTACTGTACTGTAGGCTAAATGACAATCTTTCTCAACCCATATATATAATAGGAGATAGGATCGTAATAGTATGTAGGAGAATGGGATGAGACAGGGTAAGGTGGACTTTGATGTTTGTAATGGTCACAGAAATAAGCGATTAACAAAAACATGCTTTTATCTGTCGGAACATGTGCGACGTCTGTATGACTCATATCACAGGTTTGAGTCGTATAAAGATTATAAAGACGTTCCAAAGCATCCTGAATCGGACGATCTTGTGATACATAGCATTTCTCCTGCCGATAAGTCGGGGAGGAAACTTTGCACATATCTTCCATTGCTCCGTTAGTTGCGCAATGGATGAGCAAAGCCAACACTAAAAGTAGTCCGAATTTTAAGCTTTGTTTCATCTTTCTCCTTTAACGGCTGCAAATATAGAACTAATATTTATACTTTTTGCAAAGTCCGTATGGCAAAAAAGCTTTTTTTAACTCCATATCTTTTAGATTCATTTTTTAGTCAGCATGGTTTCACAAATATCATTTAGAATGGGGTAATTTCTCCATCTTCATTTGTTAAAAGATGCAATAAAAAGAATGATTTACGCTCTTTTTTGCGAATTACACAAAGAAAATACATTTTTTTGCAGATTAAGAAAGAATACATGATTATGAAACGCACACTTTGGTTTATATTTTTCCTTCTAAACTCCTTGTTTTACCTCTATGCAGATAGTGAGAATGATTCTTTGTTGAAGGTGTTAGACAAAGTGATTTCTGAACGTTTGATATATACCCAGAAAAAAGAAGCTACCATAAAAGAATTAAAGAAAAAGAAAGTTGGCCTTAATTCGTTGGAGGATATATACAATTTAAATAAAGAGATTATCCATCAATATGAGACTTTTGTCTGTGACTCGGCAGAACAATATATTCATGAGAATATTGATATAGCAAAAACGATTGGTAATAAAGAATATCTTTTGGAAGAGCAGCTCCGGTTGGCTTTTGTCTATTCTTTATCCGGTTTGTTTATTCAAGCAAATGATATTTTTAAGTCGATAAAATGTGCGGATTTACCCGATCATTTGAAAGCTTTGTATTGCTGGAATCGTATACGTTATTATGAAAATCTCATTAAATACACGGACGATGTACGGTTTTCAAACGAGTATATATCGGAAAAAGAGGCTTATCGGGATACTGTGATGAGCATCTTATTTGACCAGTCGGATGAATATAGAAAAGAAAAAGCTGTGAAGCTTCAAGATAAGGGAAGTACCAAAGAGGCTCTTCTGATTTTGACAGAGATATATGATAAACAAGAGCCGGCATCTCATGGCTATGCTATGATGGCTATGGGACTTGCCAGGGCTTATCGGTTGATTGGGAATTATGCATTGGAAGAAAAGTTTCTAATGCTGGCTGCTATGACAGATACAAAACTGGCTGTCAAAGAGAATGAGGCATTATTGACATTGGCAGTTAATTTATATCATAAAGGAGATATAGACAGGGCTTATAATTATATTAAAGTAGCGTTGGATGATGCCATCTTTTATAATTCTCGTTTTAAGAATACAGTAATTGCCCGCATCCATCCGATTATTGAAAATACATACTTGATCCGGTTGGAAAAACAAAAGCAGAACCTCCGTTTCTATATATTTCTGACTAGCTTGTTTGTGGTAGCTCTTGCTATCACCCTGTATTTTACATATAAACAAACAAAAATTGTATCCCGGGCTAAACGGCATCTTAAAGCAATGAATGAGGAACTGGTCGGGCTGAATAAGAATCTCGACGAAGCTAATCTGATCAAGGAAAAATATGTGGGGTATTTTATGAATCAATGTGCCGTTTATATTAATAAACTCGATGAGTACAGGAAGAATGTGAACAGGAAAATCAAGACCGGACAGATTGATGATTTATATAAGTCATCCTCCCGACCTTTTGAAAAGGAACTTGAAGAACTTTATCATAACTTTGATAAAGCGTTCCTTAAATTGTATCCTAACTTTGTGGAAAAGTTCAATTCTTTGTTGAAACCGGAGGAGCGTTATAAACTGGAAAAGGACCAACTGAATACAGAATTACGCATATTTGCATTGATACGATTAGGAATTACCGATGTTGGACAGATTGCTGTATTTTTGCATTATTCTGTGCAGACAATCTATAATTATAAGAGTAAAGTGAAGAGAATGTCCACTCTTGATAGTAATATCTTTGAGGAGGAGGTAAAAAAGCTTGGTTCTTTGTCTCAAAAATGATTCTATCCGGTTTACCAAAACTAAAAAATGATCTTATTATAAACTGTTGATTATTAAATGTATATATAATAATTGATCTATAAAACGTTTACTTTCCTGCCTACTTCCACTAAGAAGTAGGCTTTTTTCATCTCTATATTTGCATCACAAGATTTTTGATAACTGAATACTAATCTAAAGAAACACACAACTATGAGTTTTTCAGAATTGTATCTTATTTATTATCCCAAACTAGTTCGGTTTGCAAAAGAATTTGTGATGTCGGAAGAGGATGCTGAGAACATAACGCAAGACGTGTTTACAGACTTATGGGAAAAGAGAGAGTCAATGAATCATATTGAGAATATGAATGCTTATCTTTTCAGACTTGTGAGAAACAAATGTTTGGATTATTTAAAGCATAAAGTATTCGAGCAAAAGTATGTCGAGAATGTGAAGGCTTCTTTTGAGATTGAGTTGAATCTGAAATTGCAATCTTTGGATCGTTTTGATGTATATGATATATCAGAAAGAAATCAGATGGAGAAACTGATACGGGATGCTATCAATAGTTTGCCTAAAAGATGCCGTGACATATTTTTGTTAAGTCGCATGGAAGGATTGAAGTATAGGGAAATATCCGAACGTTTGGGCATTTCGGTAAATACAGTGGAATGTCAGATGGGAATAGCACTAAAAAAGTTGAGAGCAAAACTCAATGTAACATTGGCTGCATAACTTTTTAATGATTTTATCGGTATTTTTTAGGGGTATTTATTGAGATAATCGTTCTTTGATAAAAAAAGGACTGTGTATATGGAGAATTGTCTGAATAAATATTTTGCGGATGAATTTACTTCTGATGAAAAAACAGAGTTTCTCATAGAAGTGGAAAACAACGAAAGGCTGAAGGAAGAATTTATAGAAAATCAGACTTTGCTGGCACTCGTTGATTGGATATCTCCGGAATATGAAAATAATAAAGAAGTTGTCCAACATAAATTATATGAATTTATGTGTAGAATGGAGCAACACAAAGATAAATAGGTTTAGGATACCATGAATAAAATTTATATCATATTACTGACTGTTTTCTTTTATGCAAATGTTTATTCTCAACAAGCTTATTTTGTTGATGGGTATCATGGCGGGATATATGGCCATTATCCGGTAAAGTGGAAAACTCAATTTATTGTGGATCAGCTGGCTATGCATCCGGATTGGCGGATTTGTATGGAGATAGAGCCTGAAACATGGGATACAGTCAGAGTACAGACTCCGGAGGCTTATTTGCGTTTTAAAGAGATGGCTACTAGTAATCAGGTAGAGTTTACGAACCCTACTTATGCACAGCCTTATTGCTATAATATCTCGGGAGAGAGTATAATAAGACAGTTTCAATATGGTATTGCTAAAATAAACAAACATTTTCCGGGGGTAGATTTTGTAACCTATTCGGTAGAAGAACCTTGCTTCACAAGTTGCTTGCCACAAATCCTTAAACAGTTCGGCTTTAAATATGCTGTATTAAAATGTCCCAATACCTGTTGGGGAGGGTATACTGCTGCTTATGGCGGAGAATTGGTTAATTGGGTGGGACCGGACGGGACTGCAATCTTGACCGTTCCCAGATATGCTTGTGAAAAACTGGAGCCGGGATCAACTTGGCAGACAACTGCTTGGGGAAATTCGGATGCTTATTTAAAAGATTGCCGTAACGCAGGTATCAAACGCCCCGTTGGTATGTGTTTTCAGGATGCCGGATGGAAAAACGGCCCATGGCTGGGAAGTGGAAAGAACACAAAAAATAACTCTATATATGTGACATGGAGAGATTACATTGAAAATGTCTCCATTGGAAAAACGGATGATAACTGGTATTTTTCACAGGAAGATATACATGTGAATCTTATGTGGGGAAGTCAGGTTTTGCAAAAAATAGCGCAAGAAGTACGTGTTTCAGAAAATAGAATTGTCATGGCAGAGAAAATGTCTGTAATGGCTTATCTGGAAAATAAATATATTTGTCGACAGGCAGATATGGATGAGGCTTGGCGTACACTGATGTTGGCACAACATCATGATTCGTGGATTGTGCCTTATAATGGACTGAATAGAAAAGGAACATGGGCTGATCAGATTAAGCGATGGACAGACAGTACCAATCATATTGCAGATGGAATTATTGAGGCATCTATGCAGAGCTTTAATGAAAAGTTTATTCCGCAAAATAATGCTCAACAGCAATATATACGTGTTTTTAATACATTAGGAATGAGAAGAAAGGAAGTCGTAAATGTTCTTCTGCCTACGGAATCTGAAAATGCGGATTTAAGTGTTTATGACTGGAAAGGTAAAGATATAGGTTGTTTGGTAGAAAATGAAGGTAAAGAGATAAGATTATTTTTTGAGGCAGAGATTCCTCCCTTTGGTTATTCCACGTATTGTATAAAAAAGAAAGAAGCCGGTAAGAAAGAGGCTTCGGAGAGTAGATTCGTTTTGGAAGGTAATAAGGTGAATAAACAGGAATACGTGGTTGAAAATGATATGTATAAAATTGTTTTTGACTTATCAAAGGGAGGAACCATAAAAAGCCTGATAGCTAAAAAAGAAGGGAATAAGGATTTTGCAGGTAAAACGGAGAAATATGCTTTAGGGGAGTTACGAGGCTTTTTTTATGAAGAAGGCAAATTTCGTTCTTCTATAGAGACTCCGGTCAAGCTGACAGTAGTAAGGGATAATGTATATGAGCAAGAAATTAAGATAGAGGGTGAGATTGCTTCCCATCCGTTTACACAAGTAATCACTCTCACTAAAGGAACGAGACGAATCGATTTTGATTTGACGGTTGACTGGAAAAAGAATGTAGGTATTGGTGAATATAAAGAGGAACGTTGGCGTGATAATCGTCGAGCTTATTGTGACGATCGGTTTAAACTAAGTGTATTATTCCCGACTGATTTACATGCTCCCCGTGTCTATAAAAATGTACCGTTTGATGTATGCGAAAGCAAACTGACTGATACTTTCTTTGGTTCTTGGGATCAAATCAAACATAATATTATACTTCATTGGGTTGACTTGGCTGAACAGGAAGGCGACTATGCTCTGGCTTTATTATCAGACCATACTACTTCTTATTCTTATGGAGAGGGCTATCCATTAGGACTGACTGCTCAATATTCGGGTGGAGGACTTTGGGGACCTGATTATAAAATAACACACCCTTTGAGGATGAAGTATGCAATTATACCTCATCGTGGCAAATGGGACAAAGCATCAATCGCAGATGATAGCGATTGTTGGAATGAACCATTGCTGCATTCTTGCTATCCAGTGGCAAAACCGGAATCGAAATCATTTATTGATTTACAGAATACTGGTTATCAAGTGAGTGCTCTTCAAATGAAAGATGGAAAGGTACTATTGCGCCTGTTCAATTCTGAAGGGGACGAAAAATTACAAAAGGTTACCATTGACATGCCATTATCCGGAGTGGAGGAAGTTGATTTGAATGGACAATGTATCGAAAGAAAGAAGATAAAAACACGTGCAGGTAAATCGGAAATGATGATTTCAATGCCTCGGTTTGGTATTAAGACTTTCGTTCTTAGTTTGACTTAAAATAATTAGATTATTGTTATGTATAAAGCGACTGCTAATCTTTTAATTGTTTGCTTTTTGTGTTGGATGACGGGTTGCTCATCAACCAATACCGTATCGGAAGATTGGGTTCCGACCGATTATGTAAACCCGTTTATTGGTGCCAGTACTAGTGTAGGGGCTGCCGGTGTTTATCACGGATTAGGTAAAACTTTTCCCGGAGCTACGACTCCGTATGGTATGGTACAGGTTAGTCCTAATACAATAACGGGAGGTGATAACGGTTCCGGATACAGTGATGAACATAAGACAATCGAAGGATTTGCCTTTACCCAGATGAGTGGTGTGGGATGGTTTGGTGATTTGGGCAATTTTCTTGTGATGCCTACAACTGGTGAATTATATAAAGTGGCAGGTAAAGAGAATAATGATAGTATAAAAGGATATCGTTCGGCTTATAACAAAGCCACTGAAACGGCTAAGGCCGGATATTATTCGGTAGAATTGACTGATTATCATATCAAAGTAGAAAGTAGCGCGACACCGCACTGTGGAATTTTACATTTTACTTATCCTTCTAGTGACCAATCGCGTATTCAGATTGATTTAGCTCGTAGAGTAGGGGGAACATCTACTTCGCAGTATATTAAAGTTGTAGATGATTACACCATTCAAGGATGGATGAAGTGCACACCTGATGGTGGTGGATGGGGTAATGGTGAAGGAAAAGCCGATTATACCGTTTATTATTATGCACAATTTAGTAAACCTTTGACTAATTATGGCTTTTGGAGTGCAGATATTCCCGAACATTGGGTTCGGAAACGTGATGAAGTAGTGAGTATTCCTTATTTGACTCGTGTATCACAAGCTCCGGTTATAAAAGACAAGAAAGAACTGACGGGTAAACATCTGGGCTTTTTTACTGAATTTCCAACGAAGGAGGGAGAGACTGTAGAGATGAAAGTTGGTATCTCTTTTGTTGATATGGAGGGTGCTGCAAATAACTTTGAACAAGAAATAGCCTCTAAAAATTTTGGACAAGTAAAGCAGGAAGCTACTGAATTGTGGAATAAAGAACTTAATCGTGTCCGGATATCCGGTGGTACGGATGATGAAAAAACGATATTCTATACTGCCATGTATCATACGATGATTGATCCTCGTATCTATACAGATGTAGACGGACGTTATGTAGGCGGTGATTATAAAATACATACGGCTGACAGCACTTTTACAAAACGTACTATATTCAGTGGATGGGATGTATTTCGTAGTCAGTTTCCTTTGCAGACTATAATTAATCCGCGTTTAGTAAGTGATGAACTGAACTCATTGATTACTATGGCAGATCAGAGTGGGCGCGAATACTATGAACGTTGGGAATTGCTGAATTCCTATTCCGGCTGTATGTTGGGAAATCCTGCTTTGTCTGTTTTGGCGGATGCTTATATCAAAGGGATTCGTACGTATGATGCAGAGAAAGCGTATCGTTATGCCATTAACACATCCCGTCGTTTTGGTAATGATTCATTGGGGTATGCTCCGGAACCATTGAGTATTTCAACCACTTTGGAGTATGCTTATACTGATTGGTGTATATCTCAATTAGCGAAAGCTATGGGGAAAGAAGATGATGCCAAATGTTTCTATGAAAAGGGACAGGCATATCATCATATTTTTGATAAAGAAAAGGGGTGGTTCCGTCCCCGTAAAGCAGATGGAACATGGGTAGAATGGCCGGAGAATGCACGTCTTAAAGAATGGTATGGGTGTATAGAAGCAAACTCTTATCAGCAAGGTTGGTTTGTACCTCACGATGTTACGGGAATGGTGAATTTGATGGGTGGTAAGGAGAAAGTTATTGCGGATTTAACAGATTTCTTTAATAAAACTCCTTCTAATATGCTGTGGAATGAATATTATAATCATGCGAATGAACCTGTGCACTTCGTTCCTTTTTTGTTCAATCAGCTTGAAGTTCCCTGGTATACTCAAAAATGGACACGCTATACATGTGAAAAGGCTTATGCAAACAAAGTTGAAGGAATTGTTGGCAATGAAGATGTAGGTCAGATGTCAGCGTGGTATGTGTTGGCTGCTTCCGGTATTCATCCTTCCTGTCCGGGAAATACACGTATGGAGATTACAAGTCCGGTTTTTGATAAAGTAGAGTTCAATCTTGATCCCAGCTATTATACTGGTAAGAAATTCACGGTGATAGCTCATAATAACAGCATAAATAACGTCTATATACAAAAGGCCTTGTTGAACGGTCAGGAATACAATAAATGTTATCTTGATTTTGCGGACATTGCAGCCGGAGGTACATTGGAGCTGTTTATGGGTGATAAACCTAATGTTGAGTGGGGACTTTGATTGAATAACATACTCTAAAACAAATTGTTACTTTAAAATCTTGATAGTATGATGAATAAACTTGGGCTTATCATTATATCGGTTATATGTGCTCTAATCCAGACAGGGTGTGCAGAGCAGAGTACATGGATGTCTTTGAACAGCTCTAATCCTCGGATTATCTGGGAAGTGAAACCCCAGGCAGATTTAGAGAACATAACCGGAGAGCAGATTTCTACTCCGGAATTTAAAATGTCCGATTACGTTAAAGGTGTGGTTCCCGGAACTGTTTTTACTGCTTATGTTGAAGCAGGAATCGTTCCAGATCCTAATTATGCCGATAATATTTATAAAGTAGACGAAACGTTTTATAACCGTCCTTTCTGGTATCGTACGGAATTCGAACTCCCGTCTTCTTATTCGGAGGGGAAGCGGGTATGGCTTCATTTCGACAATACGAACCGCTTTGCCGATTTCTATTTTAATGGTGAGAAGATATCAGGAACAAAAGCATCTACTAAAGATGTAAGCGGTCACATGTTACGTTCGAAGTTTGATGTAACTAATTTGATAAAGAAATCCGGTAAGAATGTGATAGCTGTTCTGATTACCGATGCCGATCAGAAAAAGACGCGTAAGGCTAAAGACCCGTATGGAGTTGCGTGTAGCCCCAGTTATCTGGCTGGTGCCGGTTGGGACTGGATGCCATACGTTCCGGGACGTCTGGCTGGTATCACAGGCAATGCTTATCTTGTGGTAACAGGAGATGTAGTGATGGAAGATCCTTGGGTACGTTCAGAGTTACCGACCTTGCAGAAAGCAGAGCTTTCTGTCTCAACAGATATTAGAAATGCTTCTTCTTCCCCTAAAGAAGTCGTTGTATCCGGAGTGATTCAGCCGGGGAATATTTCTTTCTCTAAAGACATTCGGGTAGAAGGAGGAACAACAGCCAGACTATCTATTAACAAAGATGATATAGCGCAATTGGTTGTTGATCATCCGAGGCTTTGGTGGCCGAATGGCTATGGTGATCCCAATCTTTATACTTGTAAGCTGACTTGTTCTGTAGATGGAAAAGTGTCGGATGTAAAAGAAATGACATTCGGTATCAAGAAGTATGAGTATAAAATGGTCGATAATGTAGTGGGATATCCTGTTCTTACATTCTTTATCAACGGACAGAAGATCTATCTGAAAGGTGGAAACTGGGGAATGAGCGAATATCTGCTTCGATGTCAGGGTAAAGAGTATGAAACGAAAATCAGACTTCATAAGGAAATGAATTACAATATGATCCGTCTATGGACAGGGTGTGTTACTGATGATGAGTTTTATGATTATTGTGATAAATATGGGATTATGGTATGGAATGATTTTTGGTTATATGTAGCATACAATGACGTGGCGCAACCGGAAGCATTTAAAGCGAATGCCCTTGATAAAGTCAGACGTCTTAGAAACCATCCTTCTATTGCTATTTGGTGTGGAGCAAATGAAACGTATCCGGCACCTGATTTGGATAATTACCTGCGTGAAATGATTGCGAAGGAGGACAATAATGACCGTATGTATAAGTCTTGCTCCAATCAGGATGGATTGTCCGGAAGTGGTTGGTGGGGAAATCAACCTCCAAGACACCATTTTGAAACTTCAGGCAGTAATCTGGCATTTAATACACCGGCTTATCCATACGGTATTGATCACGGTTACGGTATGCGTACAGAAATAGGAACGGCCACTTTCCCCACATTTGAAAGCATCAAAGAGTTTATCCCGCAAAAAGACTGGTGGCCTCTACCTACTGATGAGCAGTTGAAGAATGATGATGACAATGTATGGAACAAACATTTCTTCGGTAAGGAAGCGTCTAATGCCAACCCGGTTAATTATAAGAATTCAGTAAACACACAGTACGGAGAATCATCCGGACTGGAAGAATTCTGCGAGAAAGCGCAAATGCTGAATCTTGAAGTGATGAAAGGTATGTATGAGGCTTGGAACGATAAGATGTGGAATGATGCAGCCGGACTTCTGATCTGGATGAGCCATCCGGCTTATCCCTCGTTTGTATGGCAGACTTATGACTATTATTACGATCCTACAGGTGCTTATTGGGGAGCAAAAAAGGCTTGTGAACCTTTACATATCCAATGGAATGCTTCCAATAACAATATAAAAGTAATAAATACTACAGCAAAGGACTTGAAAGGTGCAATAGCTAAAGCTGCAATTTACAACTTGAATGGAAAAGAAGTGCCTGCATACGGACAGGCAAAACAGGTCGATGTGGCAGCCAGCAACATTGCAGAAGCATTTTCTTTGAACTTTAACCCTTTCAATCTGGCTTATGGAAAGAAGGCTGTAGCTTCTTCTTCAACAGGTGCCTCTAAAAGTGCTTCAATGGTTACTGACGGAGGAGCGGGAAGTCGTTGGGAAAGTGCATACAGTGATCCTCAATGGATATACATTGATCTTGGTAAAGAAGAAAAGATAGAAAAGGCTATTTTGAAATGGGAGGCAGCTTGTGCTAAGAAATACGAACTGCAAGTATCGAATGATGCGCAAGAATGGAAAACCGTTTATGCCAACAAAGATGGAAGAGGTGGTACTGAACAGATTGAATTGGAACCTGTTACAGCACGTTATGTGAAATTGGCAGGCATCAGCCGTGCCACACAGTTTGGATATTCATTGTTCGAATTCGAAATCTACGGTGAGAAACCAAAAGAGATAGAAGAACTGACTCCGCTTCATTTTATCAAGTTGGAACTGACAGATGTCAAAGGTAATCTAATCTCTGAAAACTTCTATTGGCGGAATGGTGTGAATGATCTTGATTATACATTGCTGAATACACTCCCAGAGGCCGATTTGTCTTGCCGATTGGTGGATAAATCGATGTCTGACGGAAAGATGAAGATCGCTGTAAAGAACAATTCCGAGACTGTGGCTTTTGCTAATCGGGTGAGGCTTGTTAATAAGGCTACGCAGAAAAGAATACTTCCAATAATTATGTCCGATAATTATGCGACGTTGATGCCGGGCGAAGAAAAGGTTATCACTATGGAGGCAACTCCCGAACTGTTGAAAGGAGGCGTAAGTGTATTGGTGAAACAGTATGGGAAAGCAGAGAAGAATAAGCTGGATATAGCAGATTGATTGTTGTACGGTTATCTTTATGGTTTGATTAAAAGAATAAAGAAAATGGCTAATAGACTAAAAATGAGGATACTCTTGTTGTTATCTTTAGTTTATATAAATTGCGATTACTTACAGGCACAAATAACAATACCTCGGTTTGAAGAAGGGGAACGTGTGGTATTTGTAGGAAACAGCATTACTCACGGCGGACATTATCATTCATTTATCTGGTTGTATTACATGACTCGTTTCCCGGATAAACCGATTACTATCATGAATGCCGGAATTGGTGGAGAGAGTGCATGGGATATGAAGGATCGCTTGGACTATGATGTTTTCAACAGGAAACCAACTTATGTGACTCTAACTTTCGGTATGAATGATACCGGTTATGATATTTACATGAAAGACGATGCAAAAGAACTGTCGGAACAACGGATTGCAAAGTCATTGGAAAGCTATCGGGAAATAGAAGAACGCTTACTGGCTAAAAATAAAATAAAGAAAGTTTTGATTGGTGGTTCTCCTTATGATGAGACTTCCCGGTTTAATAATTTTATATTGCATAATAAGAACAACGCCATTTTAAAAATCATAGATGCCCAACGTACATCGGCTAAAAAGAATGGCTGGGGTTTTGTTGATTTTAACCAACCGATGCGTGAGATAAGCAGAAAGGAGCAGGAGGCAGATTCTACATTTACATTCTGTAGGATAGATAGAATTCATCCGGATAATGACGGACAGATGGTCATGGCCTATTTGTTTCTGAAAGCACAGGGACTGGCTGGGGATGAAGTGTCATCAGTATCTATTGATGCATATCATTCATCTGTAATAACCCATAAGAACTGTAAGATTTCAAAACTAAAAAAGAGCGGAGCTGATCTGACTTTTGATTATCTGGCGTATGCTCTTCCTTATCCGCTGGATTCTATTTCTAGAAGTGGTTGGGGAAATAAAAGGTCACAACGCGATGCAATGCAGTTGGTTCCATTTATGGAAGAGTTTAATCAGGAACGTTTTCAGGTAACAAACTTAGAGAAAGGAATGTATCGGTTAACTATAGACAATCAGTTTATTGACAATCTCTCATCCGAAAAGTTGGCGAATGGTGTGAATTTGGCAGATTACCCAAATACTCCCCAATATCAACAAGCTGCGAAAATCATGTATCTGAATGAAGAACGGTTTGAAGTGGAGAAACGTTTTAGAGAATACTTGTGGACCGAATATTCATTCCTGAAAAAAGAAGGATTGTTGTTTGCAGACGATCAGAAGGCTATTGATAAGCTAAAAGAGTACTTACCTAAAGATGGGTTTCTCAGGATGAGCTACGACTGGTATATAAAAGCGATGAACCCCGAAATACGGGAAGTTTGGAGCAATTATATAAAGAGTCTCGTTGAAACAATTTATAAAATCAATAAACCTGTCATTCATAAAGTGAGGCTGACAAGAGTTGAATAATAATAGAAGATGAATAGAATGAAACGATTGTTATGTTTAGGTTTGATTTGTTATTTCTGTTGTCTGTCGATGATAGTATATGGAAATGAGAATACTTCGCCTTTCTATTTGGCGGAATTAAAATGTGAGAATCTTATTAATCCTTTGGGGATTGATAATGTAACTCCTCACTTCAGTTGGAAGTTAAAGGGGGACGGCTGGAAAGGCGGGCAAACTTATTATGAAATACAGGTAGCTTCGGATAGTATTCTGTTGGTGCAGGATAAAGCAGATTTATGGAATACCAGAAAATTGAAATCCAAAACTTCGGTTATGGTACCTTATCGAGGGAAGACTTTAACTTCTCGTTCTTTGTGTTATTGGCGGGTACGTGTTTGGGATGCTAAAAAACAAGCTTCATCATGGAGTCCTGTTGCCCGTTTTGGAGTTGGCATCTTGGATCAGTCACAGATGAAAGGAGAATATATAGGGGCTTCTGTTGAAGGTGGTAAGATTTGTGCTCCTATTCTTCGCAAGAAAGTGAAATTGACTCAGGGAGAGACTTCTTTCCTGCATGTAAATACGTTAGGTTATCACGAAATTTATATCAATGGGAGAAAGGTTGGGGAGGACGTTCTGACCCCTGCTGTATCACATTTATCTAAACGTTCACTAATTGTTACTTATGATATTACTCCTTATTTGAGAGAAGGAGAAAATGATTTGCTTATCTGGCTGGGACAAGGTTGGTATAAAACGACGACTTTCGGAGCAGCTTATGAAGGTCCGCTGGTAAAAGCAGAATTGGATGTGTTGAGAAATGGTAAATGGGAAGTCGTTACGAAGACAGACGGATTATGGTACGGATGTGAAAGTGGCTATTCGGATACAGGTACTTGGCGTGCTTTGCAGTTTGGAGGTGAGAGGGTGGATGGAAGGATTCTTCCGCGAGATCTTTCAACACAGGCTTTAGACAAAATGAAATGGACTCCTGTTGTGAAAGTGAATGTTCCCGATCATATCGCTTCCCCTCAAATGTGTGAGATAAACAAGATACATCAGATTTTGCAGGCTGTTTCTGTAAAGAAGCTGGGTGAAAGTCTCTGGCTGGTAGATATGGGGAAGGTTCAGACCGGATGGTTTGAGATGCAAATGCCTATATTGCCGGCAGGTCATGAAGTTATTATGGAATATAGTGATAATTTGACGAAAGACGGTGAATTTGACAAGCAAGGTGAAAGTGATATTTATATATCTGGTGGTAAGCAAGGAGAATACTTCAGAAATAAATTCAATCATCACGCTTTTCGATATGTGCGCATTTCCAATCTTCCTCAAAAACCGGAAACAGGTGCTATGAAATCTCTGCAGATTTATGGAGATTATAAACAGACCGCAACTTTTGAATGTTCGGATGCCGACTTGAATGCTATTCACCAAATGATTCAGTATACGATGAAATGTCTGACTTTTAGTGGATATATGGTAGACTGTCCGCATTTGGAACGTGCAGGATATGGTGGTGATGGAAACTCCTCAACGATGTCTTTGCAAACGATGTACGATGTAGCTCCAACATTTGAAAACTGGGTGCAAACATGGGGAGACTCCATGCGTGAAGGAGGAAGTTTGCCGCATGTTGGTCCTAATCCGGGTGCCGGTGGCGGCGGTCCGTATTGGTGCGGATTCTTTGTACAGGCTCCCTGGAGAACGTATGTCAACTATAATGATCCCCGCTTGATTGAGAAATATTATTCTCAAATGAAAGAGTGGTTTAAGTATGTTGATAAATATACAGTAGATGGTTTGCTGAAACGTTGGCCCGATACCAAATACCGTGACTGGTATTTGGGTGATTGGCTGGCACCTATGGGAGTAGATGCAGGTAATCAGGCTTCAGTGGATTTGGTAAGTAACTGTTTTATCAGCGAATGCTTGAGCACTATGTATAAGACAGCCATAACATTAGGAAAAAGAGAAGAGGCGGAAGAGTTTGCTATGCGTAGAGAAAAACTCAACAAGTTGATTCATCAGACGTTCTACCGTGAGGATGAAGGGATCTATTCTACCGGTTCACAGTTGGATATGTGCTATCCTATGTTGGTAGGTGTTGTACCTGATTCTTTGTACAATAAAGTGAAAGAGAATGTCGTTGCCATGACCGAAGAAAAATATAAAGGACATATTGCTGTTGGTTTGGTTGGAGTGCCTATTTTGACAGAATGGGCTGTTCGGAATAAACAAGTGGATTTCTTCTATCAAATGATGAAGAAACGTGATTATCCCGGTTATCTGTATATGATTGACCATGGTGCGACAGCGACTTGGGAATATTGGAGCGGAGAACGAAGTCGTGTGCACAATTGTTACAATGGAATTGGTACTTGGTTTTATCAGGCTGTAGGAGGAATACGTCTTGACGAGGCTAAACCTGGATATCGTCACTTCTATGTCGATCCTCAAATTCCAAACGGTGTGACCTGGGCAAAAGTAACGAAAGAATCACCTTATGGCACAATTGCTGTTAATTGGAAGTTGAAAGATGATAATCAGTTGAATCTTCAATTGACAGTTCCTGCCGGAACAACGGCTACAGTTTGCATCCCTAATAATGCTGTCTCATGTAAAAAGAATAAGAAGAAAGTGAGCGTTAAGGAGCAGACTGTTGATGTAGAAGCAGGGCATTATGATTTTCTATTTAATTTGAAATAGATACCCTACTAGAGTGTATTTATGATTTTCATTTCTCATATTCTCATTCATTAATCATAAATAGCAGAAAACTAATAGAATAGACTATGAGAAATGATTTCTAAGACGGCATTTCTCATAGTTTTTCCGTCAAATACCCCGTATTTTACCTTGTTTCTCATACTTGTTAGATTCATTTCTCATAGTGTTTTTCCAATCAACCTATACAAGAATAAAGAAGCAACTAGTCAACGATTATCAGGGAAGTACATATTCTTCTTGTCCCATATATTGTGGGAAGGTATTCCCTATTAACAGGGAAAAGATTCTCTTATTTTGTGGGAATAAATTCTCATAATATTAGGGAACATTTTCCCATAATATATGGGACAATCGGAACTACAGTTTATCTTCAACCAGAAAAAAGGAGAAGTATAGTATTTAACTATGAGAAATACTCTGAAATACTATGAGAATAAGGTGAATTTTAAGCTAAAATAGAAGGTGTATTATGAGAAATGCCGTCTTAGAAAGTATTTCTCATAAGCTATTTATTTGACTATTTGTTGTTTATCAGTCACCTATGAGAATATGAGAAATGAAATTTAAAAATCTTCTCTAGAGACTGCTGAATTTTTTATTGATACATTTAAAAACGTACCGTAATAAACTAAATTATCATTTAATTTAAATCTGTGCAGAAACAAAATTAACTTTAGGAAAATTGTCTTGTGAATTGACTTGAAGTTAATCGCCTTGATTATTATTTTTATATGATTCTTTTTAAATTTCTCTTTAGTGGTTTCTTAAATTTCAAGCGTTCATAGTATAAAGTTCAATAGATATAGGTAAAAAGTTAGGATTGGTGTTTGAAATTCCACAATATTCCTCCGGTCTGTTTATTCTTCTTTTATGAGTGACCGGAGGAGTTGCTGGAAATCCTGTTTGACCAAAATGAAAATATGATATCATGAGGACTGTTTTCCAAGCTTTTGATTATGAAATTGCCAGACTAAAATCCGTTGGCGGAACTAATAACTAAAATAATATTTAAATGAGAAAAAGAATATCGTTATTGCAAATGGCTGTTTTCTTCTTTACGGCTCAGGTAGCTTGGGCAGGTAATATAAAAACAGAAAAAGTAACACTGGTAGGAAATGGAATTGTAGAATTTATCCCCGTAGGGTATGATGTTTCCCGTACGCCTTCATTAATTCTCTCCCATGAACCGGAAAAGAAAGGTGAAGTACCGGAAAACTGGAAATTAGTTCCTCAATTTACGATGACTGATGGCAAGGCAAATGCCTCATTGGATGTTCCAGCCGGAATAAGTCTGTATGGAGGTGGTGAAGTGACCGGTCCGTTGCTGCGTAATGGGCAAAAGATTAAAATGTGGAATACGGATAATGGTATGTATCGGGTTGATGGTGGCTCACGTCTGTATCAAACGCATCCGTGGGTATTGGGTGTTCGTCCGGACGGGACAGCATTTGGCGTATTGTTTGATAGTTTTTGGAAGGCTGAATTGATTACTAATTCAGATAAAATTGAATTTAATACTGAAGGAGCACCTTTTCGTACTTATATCATAGATCGTGAATCTCCGCAAGCTGTATTAAAAGGACTTGCCGAATTGACCGGTACTATAAGTATGCCTCCCAGATGGGCAATTGGTTATCATCAGTCTCGTTTTTCTTACGTGCCGGAAGCTAGAGTGAAAGAAGTTGCCAATACTTTTCGTGAAAAGAAGATACCGTGCGATGTAATATGGTTTGATATCAACTATATGGATGAATTCCGTGTATTCACAATCAATGACAGGGATTTTCCCGATCCGAAGCGCATGAATAAGTATCTGCATGATAATGGATTCCATTCCGTGTATATGATAGATCCAGGCGTAAAAGTGGATGATAACTATTTTGTGTATAAAACCGGAAAAGAGCAAAATGCTTTTGTTTGTGATATCTATCGTAATGAGTTTCACGGGAAAGTATGGCCGGGTGCTTGCGCATTTCCTGACTTTACCCGTCCGGAGACGCGCACTTGGTGGTCCGGACTTTATAAAGACTTTATGGCTAATGGAATAGATGGCATTTGGAATGATATGAATGAACCGTCTGTATTTGATGGTCCTGGGGGAACGATGCCGGAGAACAATATTCATTTAGGAGGAGGCAACTTACCTATTGGTAGCCATTTAATGTATCATAACGCTTATGGTCGTCTGATGGTCGAAGCTTCTTATAATGGCATGATGGCTGCTAATCCAGGCAAACGTCCATTTCTTCTTTCCCGCTCCAATATTATTGGCGGACAGCGTTATGCAGCCATGTGGACGGGCGATAACGAAGCTACTTATGAACACATGAAACTTTCTATACCGATGTCTATTACATTGGGGTTGTCCGGTCAGCCTTTCAATGGTCCGGATATAGGTGGATTTGCTGGGAATACGACTCCCGATTTGTGGGGAAACTGGTTAGGCTTCGGTGCATTTTTCCCTTTTTCCAGAGGACATGCTTCCTGTGATACAAATAACAAGGAACCGTGGGCATTTACTAAAGATATAGAAAAGGAATCACGCATGGCATTAGAACGTCGTTACCGTTTGCTGCCTTATCTCTACACTGCTTTTCATGTGGCTCATAAAGATGGACAGCCTGTGATGGCTCCGGTTTTCTTTGCCGATCCGAAAGATGAAAGTTTGCGTGCTGAAGAGCAAGCTTTCATGTTGGGGACAGACCTGTTGATAATTCCTGCATTTGCAAAGAATCCTTCTCTACCCAAAGGAATTTGGGAAAATTTATCTTTGGTTAAAGGAGATACAAAAGGTAAATATCAGGCTAAATTAAAAGTGAGAGGTGGTTCTATTATTCCAGTAGGCAAAATAATTCAGAATGTGAATGAAAATTCATTCGACCCATTGACTTTAGTTGTTTGCCCGGATGAGGATGGCAAAGCGGAAGGCTCTTTGTATTGGGACAAAGGAGATGGATGGGGATTTCAGAAAGGAGATTATAAACAGCTAACTTTTAAAGCAGAGTTAGTAGACGGGCATCATCTTATTGTAAAAGTGACAGAAGATAAAGGGGAAGACCAAATTGATTTTGGAATGATAAAGGTAGAAGTATTGCATGCTGGCCATACTTATAAATCTTCTGGTGATATAGCTAAAGGCATTACAGTGAAATTGTAAGGGAGAATACAATAAATGAGGAGTTCGTTTATTTAACTATCTTCTTTTTGTACTGTTTAGAACTAAACTTCATCCTTATAATCCAAATGTGATTACTAAAAATAGCTTCCAGTCAAAAACATCAGTAAAAAAGGTTTTTGACTGAAAGCGAACCGAAAGCAAAAAAGAGAGATGAGTTCAGTCTCTTTTTTAGAGCCTCTATATTCGTTTAATAGAGCCTCTGTTTAAGTGAAATGCAGGCTTCGTTTCACTTAAACAGAGGCTCTGTTTTATTCACCTGACGCGTTCTTTGACTTGTTGTAAACGAAAACTATTCATAAATAATGTGTTAGGGATTGAAGGGAAAAGTGTACCTTTGCCCATCGTTTAACCGGAGAAGACAAGATGACCAAAATAACAGTATTGACTACAGACATCAATGTAGTGTCTATTAATAACGAAGATTATATCTGCATTACTGACATGCTAAAAGCCAAAGATGGCGATTTCTTCATATCAGACTGGCTGAGAAACAGGAATACACTGGAATACCTCGGTATATGGGAGCGGTTGTATAACCCAGGATTTAATTATGGCGAATTCGCCACAATTAGAAATCAGTCGGGGTTGAACAGTTTCAAAATCAGCGTGAAAGAATACGTGGAGAAGACCCATGCTATCGGTATTCAAGCGAAAGCCGGAAGATATGGAGGCACCTATGCACACAAGGACATCGCATTTGAATTTGGAATGTGGATTAGTGCTGAATTTAAAATCTATTTAGTCCGCGAGTTCCAGCGCCTTAAGGAGCAGGAACTCGCGCAACTGGGCTGGAGTGCCAAGCGAGAACTGTCGAAAATAAATTACCGCATCCACACCGATGCTATCAAACAAAACCTTATCCCGGCAGAAGTCACACCACAACAAGCTTCCCGCATCTACGCCAGCGAAGCCGATGTGCTGAACGTTGCCATGTTCGGCCTCACTGCCCTCGAATGGCGCGATGCGCATCCCGACCTGAAAGGAAACGTCCGCGACTATGCCACGGTGAACGAATTGATTTGTCTCTCGAACATGGAGAATCTGAATGCCGTATTCATAGGAGAAGGACTTCCTCAGCACGAAAGGCTTGTCCGGCTGAACCGGATAGCTATCCAGCAGATGCAGATACTGGAAGATGTAAACAAGAAGTACCTCAAGTAGCTGCTTTTACCAGAATGAACCGATAGATTTTTAGCACGACAACTATAATAGTTTTCGTCCCGCTCCGCACACCGACTTGTGTGTGGAGTGGGACGTTTTCGTTTACGGCAAGCCATGTACCCCTACATGTACGGATTCGGCTTCCTATCAAATAATAATGCTTGATTTACAATGTGTTATCAATGAAAAAGGGGATGCATCTATGAAGACGCATCCCCTTTTTCATTGATACTACTATGAGTATTTATCAGTTTATTAGAATGTAAGTTGTACTCCTAAGTTAAACACGCGCTGGTTCATGTATGCATCACCGGCGGAGTTGGACTTGATTTCCGGGTCTTGTTGATACTTATCAAAACTTGTCCATGTAAACATGTTGTAAGCATTGAGATAGACACGGAGGTTTGTAAGCCATGAAGGCAACACTTTTGTGGGCACTTGATAGGAGACGTCGATGGTTTTCAAGCGGATGTACCAAGCATCAATCAACCAAAAGTCGGACATATACGCTGCTGCGCTGTTTACAGTCGACGGATTGCTTGTTAAGCGCGGAAATTCGATGGCTTCACCGTTCAGGTAGCGTTCTAATGTCCAGCGTTTCTGGTGTAGAGGTTGGAATTGACTCTTGAAAGGTTCGATACCTATGCCGTTTACCGAGAAACTGTAGTTGAACGAACCTTGGAAGAGTACGCTCACTGACAATCCTTTCCACGAACCACCGATTGTCCATCCCAACGTGGTGTTGGGTAAGTTTGGCTTACCAATAGCTCCCTTGTCGAAGTCGTTGATAACACCGTCTCCGTTCAAATCTTTGTATTTCAAGTCACCGGCTTGGATAGGAACGTCGGTATTGGGCACAGCCGGTGCATTTGCGGCTCCTGCATGAATCAAGTCCACTTCTTCAGGTGTATAATAACCTATCCAAGTGTAACCGAATGGTTGACCGATAGGACGACCTGTTGCCGACAACCAATCGTATCTTTGTTGTGCTTCGGCATTAAATTCTACCTTATTCTTAGCATACGAGAATACGAAGTTGGTATTGAAGTTGAACTCACCGAAACGGTCTTGATAACCAATCTGTCCGTCGAAACCCATATTGCTGGTGCGTGCCACGTTGATAGGTGAAGTACCCACACCTAAGATCTGCGGTATGTCATTGCGTTTCACAAGCTGATTGTATCGTTTGTCATAGAACCAGTCGAAAGTAAATGAGAAGCGGTCGAATGCATTGAAGTCGAGACCTATATCAAACTTCTTGGCTTCTTCCCATGTCACACTGCTATTACCAAGGTCACCTTCCGTAATAGCAGTGGAAGTGACATCGCTTTGTCCGAAATTATAAGCATTATCAGTTGCTGTATATATCTGGTTGTAAAGGTAGCGGTTACCCATAGCTACGTCCGAACCTACAATACCATACGAAGCTCTGATTTTCAATAGTTGGATGAAAGATATGTTATCCTTGAAGAACGATTCTTCGGAGATACGCCAACCCACACCAATAGCAGGGAATATTCCGTAGCGGTGTCCTTCGGCAAAACGGTCGGTACCGTTGTATGCAACATTGAAGTCGACCAGATATTTATCTTTATATTTGTAACCTACGGTAGCGGTAAGACCCTGAAAGTTTTCGGGAATCTTTTCTCCTGTATCGTCTGGATTTTTTTCTACGGTACGGCTTTGGCGGCTATACAGCAACGTGGCACTAACGTCATGTATTCCATTGAATATGCGTGCATAGTTGATGGAGGCCTGAACATCCAGATTTTTCACAGCCTGGTTGGTTCCGGCCGTCAGAGCATACTGTGAATAAGCATATTTACGGTTGGGGTTGATGTTATACTGATCCGTAGTAGGATCGTAGTGGTAGGTAGGGTACGCATCTTTTCCACGGTTTACTTTGCGGAAGACTTCGTCAATGGTAGAGTAAGCAATACGAGCATTGGCTGACAATCCTTTGGTGAGCCAATCCATCTTCCAGTTCACACCGTAGAGAATGTTGTTATCGTTACGGCGTGTACGCGTGTAACCTTCGTTAGCCAAACGTGCATTCAATGTAGGTCCGTAACCGTCCACATCTGAAAGATAAGCATACGATCCGTCCGGATTGAGTACCGGTGCCGAATAGGGGTGCATGGCGGTGAAATTGTAAATCTCGCCTGTAGCATTCAGACTACTCGGTTCGTTGATGTTCATGAAGCGCGAACTGAAGTCCAGACGCATAGTCAGATTATCAGTAACAGTAAAGTCCAAGTTGGTACGGTAGTCAAAACGGCGGTAAAAATAGCCGGTATTCACATCGTCATCCGCTTTAGCAAAGTTACGAACCAAACCACCTTGTGAGAAATACCCCCCGGATACGAAGTATTTCAAACGTTTGGTACCACCCGATACGTCGACATTGATGTTCGACTGCATAGCCGATTTTTTGAACACTTCGTCGTACCAGTTTACATTAGGATGTCCGTATGGGTCGGAACCGTCTTTAAACAGTTCCAAATCATGTTGTGTAAACATTTTAGTCAAACCATCGTTAGTACGTGCCTCGTTGACTAACAGGGCGGTGTTGTATGAGTCTAAGAAGTTGGGTTTACGGACAGGTATCTGACCGCCGGCTTCTGCACGCACATGGATCACAGGTTTTCCTTCTTCACCGCGACGTGTCTTGACTACCAACACACCGTTAGCACCCTTGATACCATAAATAGCAGTCGTTGATGCATCTTTCAAAATAGATATGCTTTCAATCTCATTGACATTGATTTGCGACAGCTGTTCGTAACTGTATTCCACATCATCAACCATAATAAGTGGCTTGTTACCGTCCTCATTCAAGGAACTGACACCACGGATAAAGAAGTCGGAAGCATCTTTTCCCGGCTGACCGGAACGTTGCTGACTGAAGAAGCCGGGCAGTTTACCCGATAATGTATTCTGTAAGCTACTTGTAGGAACTCTACGTAATTCGTTGGCTTGAATACCGCTCACGGCACCGGTCAAAGTGATACGTTTCGCGCTGCCGCGACCTGTGATAACAACTTCGTTCAGGTTGTTGGCTTCGGAAACCCTTAATGCGATATTCAGTGTGCGCTGATTTGTTATTGCGACTTCCTGATTTTGATAGCCCACAAACGAAAATACCAATGTTTCGCCACGTTTCACTTCCAGCGAATATTTTCCATCTATATTGGTGATGGTACCCCTTCCGGCTCCCTTTACCAGAATACCAGCTCCGATAAGCGGTTCGTTGCTTTCCCCATCAATAATGGTACCGCTTATCGTAAACGATTGGGAGTATGCCTGTACAATGCAGAGGAGGCACAAGAATGTTATAATTACTCTTTTCATAAGATATTACCAATTAGGGTTTTGAACCATATTCTTATTTTTTATTACTTCCGAATAAGGAATCGGATAGAAATAACGTTTATTGTCCCATTGTACATTGAGTACAGCTTGCGGAACATAGGTCGTGGAAGTCTGTGATTTAGTGATGTACATTCCTTGAATAGGCTGTGCATAGACCTGTTCGGCAAGTCGCCAACGACGAATGTCCCAATAGCGATGCTCTTCAAAAGCCAATTCAATGCGGCGTTCATTCTGAATCACTTTGCGCATTTCGGCTTGCGTCAAATTGTGTGTCTGCTCATTGGTTGTTAGTCCATACAAATTCTTTTCACCAGGTTCGATACCTGCACGTCGGCGCAGGGCGATGATAGCATCATATACAGCTTGTGAAGGAGTAGACAAATATTCGTTTTCGGCTTCGGCAAAGTTCAGAAGTATTTCGGCGTAACGGAACATCACCCAGTTGTGTTGTGTGTCTTGATATTCGTTGGCTGCTTCGAAATCACCCATAAACTTGCGCATGTAATAACTCGTGAGCGAGTACGACGAACCAAGAGGATTATTGGCTCCACCCTGCCATGTTTCCATCGTAGAGTTCACCCATGACGAACCATTGTGTATAATGGTATATTCCAAACGTGGATCACGTTGTGCGTAAGGAAGCTGTTCATTGTATTCATATTTACCTTTATCATTGATAAAGTGACCGTCTTTCATTAAAAAGGCATCGACTAAATTCTGTGTGGGATTGGTGCGGCCGTTTCCTTGTTTGGCACCGCTAAGTCCCAATGGACCGTTAGCTGTTTCCACCGTCTTATCCATTGCGTTTTCACGGAAGAAGATAACTTCTTTATGTTCGTTTGAATACCAATTGGTAAATACATTTTTGAAATTATCGTCAAGTCCCATGATAGCTCCGTCACCTGTTCCGTACGTGTTAATAAAGTTGCGGGCGGCATCGGCTGCTATTTTCCAACGTTCGCGATCATAAGAGGCATATCCTATCAACTCATTACCAGATTCAATGGGCTTTTCGTTGAATAACGGACTTGCTGCATAGAGCAATACACGAATCTTCAGTGCCTGGGCAGCCTGTGTGTTTACTACGTGTGCGCTAGCGGCGGCGTCAGGTAGTGGCAGCGAACGAAGGTCATCTTTGATATCGTCAAGCTCACTTACAATATACTTGATACATTGCTCGAACGTGCTACGTGGCAATTCGATGTTTTCGTTCAATTCGTACACTTTATCACCGATAATGGGCACTCCACCGTAGCGCTTCACCAATTCAAAATAGAAGTAAGCACGCAGGAACCGGGCTTCGGCTTTCATAGAATCATTGAGCCTGCGTGTATTACCGAGTGCATCAGTGTAAGTAGTGTTGAAAGGTACTACGTCAATGCCACTCAACAGAATGTTCACGCGGCGAATCACCAAATAAGGGTCGCTCCAAATCATATCCGAGTTAATAAAATTGGAGGCACTGTAACGTCCGATGGCCAGTTTGTATACATCGGACTCGGACGAAATAACAGAGAGCGCATCGTCGGAAGCGGCATCCAGGTAGTCACCATTTACGCCGTTGTGTCCATTACGCATGTAATAGTAGATGCGGTTGAGGTATTTACGTACTACAGTTCCGTTGGAGTCGGTCTTCGAGAAGAGGTAATCTTCTGTAAACATATCTACAGGCGTACTCTCATAACTGTCTGTACATGCGGCAGCACTCAATAACAGCATAAATGCTCCTACTGCCCATGTGCCATATTTATTTTGTTTCATATCCATCATTTTTATTAGAAGTTAAGATTGATTCCAGTCGTAATGGTGCGCTGTAACGGATAGCTGGTGAAGGTAACTTCAGGGTCTTGCAAGCGGGTACGTGACCATGTGAGTAAATTTTGTCCCTGTACAAATATTTTCACGCGCAGTCCGCCTAAGTAATTACGGCAGAAGTTTTCGGGTAGTTTGTACGATACGGTGGCGTTCTTGAGACGAATGTAGTTTCCGTTCTGTACAAAGAGTGAAGAGTTCCAGTTGTTTCCGTAGTTGTACATATTGCCTCCGGCAGTCAGTCTCGGATACGTAGCTGTTTCAGCAGTTTCGGGTGTCCAACGATTCAGCAAATTGGTGTAAGCTTGTCCGTAGCTTTGTCCGATCACTTGGAATCCTTCGAGCAACGTGCGGTCGCTATTATATAAGTCGCGGTTGTAAGCACCTTGGATAAGTGCTGTAACTTCCAACCCTTTCCATTCAAAGCCTAAATCAATACCAAAATAGCAAGTCGGTTTGTCGCCACCAATCACAGTACGGTCGAATTCGTTGATTTCGCCGTCACCGTTCATGTCTTTGTATTTCACGTCACCCGCTTGAATATTGTTGAAGCCGTTCATTACGGGATAACCATCGGCTATGTCTTTAGCTGTGAGGAATCCGGTAGCTACCAATCCGTAGATGGTACCGGTGGGTTGACCTGTCATTTTCAGATAGTCGTAAGGTACGTATTGCTCGTCCATGAACAACCGTTTGTTCTGTTCCATACTCCAGTTGGCTGATACATAATAGTTCACCTTACCGATGTGATCTTGCCAGCTAAGTTGTGTTTCCAATCCGTAGTAACGTGTTTTTCCGATATTTTCTGCCGGATAAGCAATACCCAGCAATTCGATGCTCTTACCACGTGATTGCAATATGTCATAGTAGTAGTCATTGTAATAGTCGGCCGAGAGAGTCAAACGATTCTTTAACAAGGTTAAATCTAAACCTACATTGACCTTCCTTCCTTTTTCCCATGTCAGGAGGGTATTAGCCAATGGGGATATTTCTGACACTGAACCTCCGTTGCTCATGGATGTACCGTTGCTATACCAGAATCCGCCATCTTCATTGTATCTCTTTAAATAGCTGAAGTAACCGGCATTGTCGATTCCGTTTCCTGTATGACCGTATGTGGCACGTAACTTGAGTTGGTCTATCTTCGATGCCTCCATAAACTTCTCTTTGCTGATATCCCAACCCAGACCTACTGCCCAGAATGTTCCCCAGCGACGTCCATTGTCATAGCGGTTGTAATAACTTTCCGTTACGGCTGCTTGCGCGAAGTATTTGTTATCGTAATTGTATTCAACTTTCTGTCCGATGTTCGACGGAATCATAGGCAGGTCGTAGTTGTTGAGTATAGTACGTGTATCGCCCCAAAGTGAAGCTTTTACACCATGCATACCGAATTGGCGTTCCCAGTCTACATACATTTTGCCATACATATATTGGTACGTCGATACTGAACGGTAACTGTTGGTTTGTGAACTTACATCTCCATACTTGTCATAAGCCTCGTTGCCTTGTTGGGTTATGCTGTATTGAAATACTTGTGCCTGTTTAGTACGAACGATAGCATTACGCACTTGCGATGAGATGTTTCCCGTTGCACCAACAGAAAGTCCTCTCACCAATTTATCGAAGTCATATTTCAAATTAATGGTTCCTACGACGTCGCGGGTATTGCTTGAGATATATCCCGAACCAGTGGTCTGTGCATAGAGGTTTTGGGTATACGAAGCGTTACCACCATACGTACCGTTGGGATTTAAGACGGGATAAGCATTGTTGGGAGTTTGCCATACGTTGCTCAAAAGGTCGCTGTATCCTGTCCCCGAAATACCTCCAGGTTGGTTTCCTTCCTCTATACGTCCCATTAAAGACATGCTTACCTTAAATTCATCTGTCACGTTGATGTTTACCTTCGATGTGATGAGATACCGGTTGTACTTGAAATTGGTGTTGTAGCTATTAGCATCGCTCGTCTTGAACAATCCGTTTTCGCTGTAATATCCCAAACTTACAAAGTATTGAGCCACCCGTCCGCCACCTGTTACATTCAGATTATAGGCTTGCGACGTAGTAGAATTGTTCATAATAGCATCTTTCCAATTTACGTCGGGATGCAGATAAGGGGAAGTTCCATTACGATAGGCTTCGAAATCATCATACGTATAGAGTGGTGATTTGCCATCATTGAGCAATGCTTCGTTGAGCAAATAAGCATATTGATAAGCCGAAAGTGGATTTGGGCCAGATTTCAATGCACTGGATATACCAAACTTTCCGGTGAGTGAGAGATGGAAACCACCTTTTGCATCAGGATTTTTGGTAGTAATAATCAATGCACCACGTGAACTGCGCATTCCTAAAAACATATTGGAAAGGGCATCCTTTTGAATGGTAACCGATTCAATGGCTTCGGGATCTATGGAATACAGGTCACGTTCTACACCGTCGACAATGGCTACAGGCGATTGTCCGCGTGCTGAAATGAGAAACTCCGAATTATCTCCGTAGATACCTCCACCTACATTAGGAATAGCTCCCACTATATCGGATTTAGTATTGGCATCAGTCCGTAACAGTTGCATGCCACGGAAAGGTGATACATTAAGACCTTTCAATCGTCCTTGCAATCCGGTAAGGATGGTGGCTGACTGATATTTTATCAAGTCGTTGGTATAAACCGTCGAAGATGCCCCTAGGGTATTACTTTTAGTGTGATCCACACTGTCTATCGGTGCATCTTGTGCCTTTAGTGCGACGGCAGCTATACATAGTAGTCCCGTCGTTATCATTTTATACATATTCTGTTTCATTATCAGTAGAATATAAGGTTATCACTCGCAATAGAACGTATATATGAATGGTTCCTTCTGCGGAGGAAGAGGTATATTTAACATTACGAAGTCATCATCAGACTGTGTAACGGAGATAGATCCATCGGCATTAGTGAAGGCATATTCAATACTTACAAGCTCTGTTCCTTCAGGTACATTGAAGAACCCTTCCGGCCAGAATGTGATATTGTATGTTTTGGTATACTGATTCTCTCGTTTCATCAGGGTCTTGTCACTCTTCTCATTTACGGTATAACGGTGTCCGTCGCTAGCTACCGCCGTTCCTTCAAAATAGATCTTATCGGCCTTGACAAGTGCATTTTCGTCGTCCATGCCTCCAATGAAGCTAAAGGTTACAAAGTCGTTTTGCAATGCTGTTAATGGAGTGGTTTTGTTGAAGTGTTCGCTACAGAAGTCAGTGACAAGTCCTTCACCTTCTACTACCTCAAAACATCCGGCTTCCTCACATTTCTTTGCATCTGCACTTGTACTGAAGTTATCGTCAGTACTGTTAATAAAGAATGATGGTTTGAAACGCAGATTTTTGTTTCCTACCGGTACACGGACATAGATTGTAAAATGAATTTCATCTGCGACACCGTTATAGGGTCTTGTCCAATAGGCTGCCCATTCCATATCTTCCAGAATATTGGTACCGACACCGTATTCCTGCATGAGAGCAGCCGACCACGACAATCCTGGTTTGTTGCTAGGTTGTTCGGTCAATGGGATAAGCGTCATGTTTTGCTCACCTATATTCGGATCAAATGTATCTTCTGTGTACGAAACCCTGGCATTTTGTGCCAGATTCCAACTCTTAGGAGCCAAAAAACCGAAAACAAGTCGTTTGTCATTGCGTGGGTCTCCTTGAACCTTAATGTGTCCATGCATTTTGAAAGTAGCAGTCGTTCCGGCCTTTGCATAGTTTACGGCTTTTCCATCTATCATTTGGGTTATATCGACAGAATCGATAAAGAGGCAACTCATAACGATGAAAGTCATAAGTATAGTTGATAACGCTACGATGTGCCGTTTGCGTTGAAGCAAGCTGATTAATTTCTTTTTCATAAAGCGTTATGATTTTTAGTTTTCTGATATTTTCTTGAATACATAGGTGTAGGTATTCGAACCACACCCGGGGCTATGAGTAATCACGATGTTACGTTCGCCATTGGTAATGGGGAATAGGATATCGGTACTGGCCTGCTCCGTGGCTCCATCCTCTGTGAAATAGAGGCGAAAAGGATAATAGATATCGTCAACTTTCCACGTGCCATTGTGGCGTACCACAAAAGGCAGATAGTTTTCAATTGTGTACTTACCATCTTTCTTCAGGTCAATTTGGAACTGGCTGAAGTCCATGGTTTCGGTAATATCATTACTGTTGCGGCTCACTGTGGTGAGTTGCCACGTGCCTGATATGTCTTTGACCTGCTCCGTGTTTTTGTCAGGATCAGCAGGAGCAGAGAACGTATCACACGATGTCACAAGCAGAGTAGTCAGCAAGGCTATTGCCGCCAAATGTATGCTATGTTTCATATTTAGGGTATTTTATTAATTATAGTAGGGATTCTGTAGCAAATCTTTCGACTTCACCGTTTCATTGTAAGGAATTGGGAAGAAGTACATAGCCGGACGCCATACATGCGTGCGTACATCAAATTCTTTCCAAGTCTTTGTTCCGTCAGTGGCGCGAGTGATTTCAATGCCATGCATGGTTTTGCTTTCGGTTTGCGGAGCAATCATCCAGCGGCGTACATCAAAGAAGCGATGTCCTTCAAAAGCAAATTCAAGGCGGCGTTCTTCCTGAATGGCTTGGCGCATCTGTTTTTGTGTCATATTCTTTTTAAGTCCATACATACCATCTGCACCGGGCTCGATGCCGGCACGCTTGCGAATGAGTTTTAATATGGGATAGCAACCAAGTTGTTGTCCGCCTAGTGTTTCTTCGAAATCGGGCCCATGATATTCATTGGCTGCTTCAGCATACATCAGTAAAATGTCGGCGTAACGTATCAGTGGATCGTTGTGACGGCTTGGGTTCCATGTACTACCTTTACATAAGCGATCACATCCCTTGCGTACATAGAAACCAGTGGCAGTGCCTTGGTATACGGCATCGCTTGTTTGCCCTACGCCAATCCATGTGTTAACAACTGTGGTAGCACTGTAAGTATCGTCAGCAGGGACCAAAGCACCATCATAAATCACGGTGTTGTTGAAACGTGGATCACGATTTTGAGCGGGATTCAGAGGATCGAATGTGTATTGGCTGTTGTTAATGGGTTTACCGTCAATCATAGGGAAGGCATCTGCCAATTCTTTGTATATGTACCCGCCGTGGCGTGTTCCGGAGTGACTTCCACTAGGTGGATAGTAAGCAGCTTCATGTCCGGACTCACGTTGATACTTACGGTCGAGGATATTGCCGGCAAAGGCTCCGTTATTGTTTTTACCATCATCATCGGTTAAATTGGCATTTCGTGTATCACCGGCTTGGAATACGACGTAGAATCCGAAACCTGGTTCGGCTTTGCCGTTCAAATCTTTACTTCTAATAAAGAGATTATAGGTTCCTAGGTTGATTACTGCGCGGGCAGCATCCATTGCCGTTTTCCAACGTTCTTTATCATAAGAGGGATAGCCTACTAATTCTTTGGTATCAGTAGGAGCGAAATCACTTCCATTGAATAATGGACTAGCTGCATAGAGGCAGACACGGGCTTTAAGACCCAATGCCGCTGCCGATGAGGCGCGACCGTTTTCTTGACCTGTTCGTCGCACGGGAAGTACATTGAGTTGGACGATAGAGTCACATTGATGGGACACATACTCTACACATTCCGCCCATGTGTTGCGCGAGGTTTTCATTGTCGAAGTAGCATCATACACGTTATTACCGATAATAGGTACACCACCGTAGTGTTTCATCAGAATGAAGTAGTACCAGGCACGCAAGAAAAGTGCTTCGGATATGTATTGAGCTTTCCGGCTCTGTACCATCGGTGATCGGTCGATGTTGGCAAGGAATACGTTACACCGGCGAATGTTAGTGTAGCATTTCGACCATGCATCATCACTCACCGTAACCGGATTAACCGTACCGGTAGCAAACATCATGTTTGTCCAGATGGTTGACGAAGGATAAAATTCAGCTTCGTCACAAGCGCTTTGCAGCCCACCACCATTAGCCAAAAGGTATGTCCATCGGTTGTAGTTGATATCAAACCCGATATCGGTATAAATTCCGGTCAGGAAGTTGGCGGTATACGTACTATCTGCAAAAACGGTCTCACGATTTAAATCCGAAGTTTGGGTTTGATCGAGGAAACTGTCATTACAGGACGCAACTGTTCCTAAAAATAGGAGTAGCGTTAATGATTTCATGTACAATTTCATAGTAAAACTTATAAAATTAAAATTAAACAATTTAAAGCCAATAAGCCGAGACTAATTCACGACTTGAATTTGTATTAAGACGATTGACAAGATATACACCACTAAACACAATACTTTTTTTTCACGTATTATTATTCAGTGAAAAGGTCATTGTATTATTCGAGCAATGATAGTAAATCAAATACATCTAAAGAAAGAATTATCCGAATTAGTGGTTTTTCATTCCTGAATCGTCTTTATCCTAAACTCTAATAGTATAACATTATGAGACGCATCTTTTTGTCAACCTTTATGGCTTGTATTATCGGCTTTACAGGTGCAGAAACAAATTAAATAATCTTAAATATCTTATTAAACATGAAACCAATTCATCTTATCCTAAGTATCGCACTCCTCGCCGGAGGAGCATGTGGTGACCAGCAAGAACCTTATTACGGCAATTCAGAAGTGAAGATGCCTCAAATTGATTCCGAATGGAATCTCGAACTAATGCCAAATCGATCAGGACAATATTGGAAAGTGTTCGTCTACAAAGACTTGAAATACAATGCCCTTTTCACTCGGTCGTTGGGCTGGAATGGAGGAGACGGTGTGTTCACCACTGGTTTGCCTGACGGGAATATATTTTGGTCGTTCAATGATAGCTTCTATGGCGTAATCAATGAAAATCGTTCACGAGGTAATTGTAGTTTCCCTCGTAACAGTATTATGGTACAAACACCTGGTGAGAAGGATGAAAATCTTGTTTGGTTAGCTGATTACGTACAAACCAACGATCCTAATGCGGATAGATACTATCAGGTACGTACTCACATTCGTCATCCGAAAGCTACACTATCGGATGAAAAAATACAAGCTGGAGAAATCGATCAGGATTATCTTTATTGGGCAGGAGATGCTACGATATATAACAATCAGATGCAAATGTTGTGGGGAGCCGTTGATAATACCGATCCGAACAACTTGATGCGCCGCTTTGGTACTTGCTTGGCTACTTATAGCTTGGAAGGAAAGCCGGGTGATGCTACTTATATGAAACTTATCAGTCGTAATGATAATTTTAACGACCACACTTTAGGTTATGGCGACACTATGTGGGAAGACGAAGACGGACATATCTATCTTTACACAACTTCCAATTATAAGGTGGCTGTGGCACGTACCGCTACACGCGACCTTGGCAGCCAGTGGGAATATTATGTGGCCGATCCGCAAGGACATTTCTCGTGGACAACGCAGTACCCCTCAACCCAAGATGCTGAAAATTCTACAATTATCCCTTTGGAAAGTGCATGTTCTATGCCTTGGGTATTTAAAAAAGGTGATACCTACTACATGATCGGACAATCCATGTGGTTCGGGAGAGACGTGCTGATGTTCCGTAGTAAGCACCCTTATGGGCCGTTTGTCGACCAAAAGACTCTCTTTACATTGCCCGAATTTCTTGATAAGATTGGCGAACAACGTTATCAACATGTTTATATGGTAAATATTCATCCGGCTTTATCACGTACCGGTGAATTGGTGATCTCTACCAATACAGACTGTTCCAACTTTTGGGATAATTTCAATGCACCGGGTAGTGCTGACTTCTATCGTCCTTATTTCTACCGTGTATTTAATTGGGAATCATTGTACGATAACGATGCTCCACTTGAGTAAAAGGATTTACTATCTCTGACGTTGATCATAAGTTTCATTGGGCTGATGCTGTGATTGATGGTAATTCCATCATCGTCTCATCTCCTGAAGTTGCTTTCCCAATAGCAGTGCGTTATGCTTGGGCAGATAATCCAATTTGTAATTTATACAATGGAGTTAACCTTCCGGCGTCCCCTTTCCGTACAGATGACTGGCAGGGTATTCTTATGGTAATAAATAGATATAGTTGTTTCGATTTGCCAAGTGAAATAGATGTAACACATAAAAAAATAACCATGAACAAGCTCATTTATTTAGTAATTTTCTCTTTCTTATCAACAAGTATATATGCCCAAATGAAAGACCTTGTGCAATATGTCAATACACTGCAAGGTACCGACTCTCATTTCGGATTAAGTTATGGAAATACATACCCTACTACCGGTATGCCTTATGCCATGCATACGTGGTCTGCCCAAACAGGGAAAAATGGAGAAGGCTGGAAATATCAATATGCGGTAGATAATATCAGAGGATTCTGCCAGTCTCACCAATGCAGTCCGTGGATGAGTGATTATGCAGTGTATTCCTTTATGCCGATGGTAGGGAAGTTAGTCGTTAATCAGGAGATGCGGGCAACGAAGTTCAGCCATGATAATGAAATTGCCAAGCCGCATTATTATAAAGTGATGCTGGATAATGGAATTACAACCGAGATGGCTCCAACTACTCGTGGTGTACATTTACGCTTTTCTTATCCCTCTACCGAAGACGCCTATCTGGTAATTGACGGATATACAGATATGAGTGAAATCAAGATTGATCCGGTTAAGAGACAAATTTCCGGTTGGGTGAATAACCAACGTTTTGTAAATAACTCTAAGACATTCCGTAGTTACTTTGTAGTGCAGTTCGATAAAGCATTTGAGGATTACGGTATGTGGGAAAATCAGAAAGATGAGATTTTCCCTAAAAAGTTGGAAGGAGAAGGCAAAGGCTATGGTGCTTATATCAAATTTAAGAAAGGATCGAAAGTACAGGCAAAGGCTGCTTCTTCCTATATCAGCGCAGAGCAGGCTGTGATTACACTGAACGACGAACTGGGTAAAGATAAGAATTTGGAAGCCACCAAAATACGTGGACATAAAACGTGGAATGAATTATTGAACAGAATCCAGGTAGAAGGTGGAACAGACGAACAAATGAAGACTTTCTATTCCTGCCTGTTCCGTGCCAATCTCTTCTCACGCAAATTCTATGAACGTAAAGCGAACGGTGAACCTTATTATTATAGTCCTTATGATGGCAAAGTATATGACGGATATATGTATACCGATAATGGTTTCTGGGACACTTTCCGTTCTCAATTTCCATTAACTAATATTCTTCATCCTACTATGCAGGGACGTTACATGAATGCCTTGCTTGCCGCACAAGAACAATGCGGATGGTTACCTTCCTGGTCAGCTCCCGGAGAAACAGGAGGAATGTTGGGTAATCACTCCATTTCATTATTGGCAGATGCGTGGGCAAAAGGGATTCGGACTTTTGATCCGGAGAAAGCTCTGAAAGCCTACGCACACGAAGCCATGAATAAAGGTCCTTGGGGAGGTGCCAACGGACGTGGTTTCTGGAAAGAATATTTTGAACTGGGATATGTTCCTTATCCGGAATCAATGGGATCGAGTGCACAGACAATGGAATATGCATACGATGATTTCTGTGGCTACCAACTGGCTAAAATGACCGGAAACAAACACTATCAGGAAGTCTTTGCCCGTCAGATGTATAATTATAAAAACGTATTCGATCCGTCTATCGGTTTTATGCGTGGAAAAGGCGTTGATGGTAAATGGCAGGAACCGTTTGACCCATTGGAGTGGGGTGGACCTTTCTGCGAAGGTAATGCCTGGCATTATACCTGGTCCGTATTCCATGATGTAGAAGGATTAATAGACTTGTTCGGAAGCGACCAAAGATTTACGACCAAAATGGATTCGGTATTCACCCTTCCCTGCACTATTAAACCGGGAACTTACGGAGGAGTGATCCATGAAATGAAAGAAATGGAATTGGCGGGTATGGGACAATATGCACACGGCAATCAGCCGATTCAGCACATGCCTTATTTGTATAGCTATGCCGGCCAGCCATGGAAAACACAGTATTGGGTACGCCAGATCGTTGAAAGATTGTATAATTCCACAGAAAGAGGATATCCGGGAGACGAAGACCAGGGTGGTATGTCATCATGGTATATCTTGAGCTCATTAGGCATTTATGCCGTTTGTCCGGGTACGGATGAGTATGTAATTGGCAGTCCGTTATTTAAGAAAGCTACTATAACGATGGAAAACGGTAATAAATTCGTGATTGAAGCGGACAACAATAGTAAAGAGAATCTCTATATCCAGTCTGCTACCTTAAATGGACGTGTGTTGGATAAGAATTTTATCAGATACGACGATATAGCAGACGGAGGAATTATCCGTTTTGAAATGGGAAGTCAACCGAATAAAGAACGATGTACGTCGAAGTATGCTGCTCCTTTCTCATTGTCGAAAGAATAAGAAACTAAAAAGATATAAGAAGAATACAGTATGAAAAATAAAATTTTAACAGGTTTATTATTGGTTTTGATTGGAGGGTGGGGGAGTCTCTCGGCGCAGAACGTCGGGAGTAATTATGCCCGTCAGGTAAATACCCTGATAGGAACGAAGGGCGTGGGTTTGACTTCGGGATATCTTTATCCCGGAGCTACCTATCCTTATGGAATGGTGCAGTTCACCCCCTCTTATTTTTCCAAACGTTCCGGATTCGTCATCAATCAGTTGAGTGGTGGCGGTTGCGAGCACATGGGCAACTTTCCCACTTTTCCGGTAAAAGGTAAACTGAAGATGTCTCCGGACAATATCCTCAACTACCGCATCAATATTTCTGAAGAAAAAGGACATGCCGGTTATTATGAAGCAAAGGTGCAGGAAGATATTCATGCAAAACTGACAGTAACCGAAAGAACCGGTATGGCGAGTTATGAATATCCGGCAGATCAGCAATATGGTACGGTAATTATCGGTGGAGGTATTTCTGCTACTCCGATAGAGCAGGCCGCCATCGTTATTACTGCACCGAATAAGTGTGAAGGATATGCAGAAGGTGGTAATTTCTGTGGACTCCGTACACCGTATAAAGTCTATTTTGTAGCAGAGTTTGATACGGATGCGTTGGAATCGGGAACATGGAAAAGAAATGAACTGAAGCCGAACACGACTTTTGCTGAAGGAGAATACTCCGGAGTCTATTTTACTTTTGATGTAAATAAGAAGAAAAATATCCAATATAAGATTGGGGTTTCTTATGTATCAGTAGAAAATGCACGCGAGAATCTGAAAGCGGAGAATACCGGATGGGATTTCCTGCAGATTCAGAATCAGGCAGAATCCAAATGGAATCATTATTTGGGTAAGATTGAAGTAGAAGGAAACAATCCGGATCGTACTACTCAATTTTATACCCATCTGTATCGTTCATTCATTCACCCGAACGTATGTAGTGATGTGAATGGGGAATACATGGGAGCGGATTTCAGGGTACATAAGTCCCGTTCCAAGCACTATACTTCTTTTAGCAACTGGGATACCTATCGTACACAGATTCAACTATTGTCAATCCTTGATCCTGAAGTAGCCTCTGATATTGTTATTTCTCACCAATTGTTTGCCGAAGAGGCTGGTGGTGCTTTCCCGCGTTGGGTGATGGCTAATATAGAGACCGGCGTGATGCAAGGAGATCCGACTCCTATCCTGATATCCAATGCTTACGCTTTTGGTGCCCGCAATTATGATCCGAAACCAATTTTCAAAACCATGAGAAAAGGAGCGGAAGAACCGGGAGCAATGTCACAGGAGGTTGAGGCTCGTCCGGGACTGAAACAGTATTTGGATAAAGGATATTACAACGCTTCTATACAATTGGAATATACTTCCGCTGATTTTGCAATCGCACAATTTGCCTTACATGCCGTAGGAGATGAGTTTGCAAGCTGGCGTTATTTCCATTTTGCACGTTCGTGGAAGAATCTGTATAACCCGGAAACCGGATGGCTGCAATCACGTAATCCGGATGGTTCGTGGAAACCACTGACTGAAGATTTCCGTGAATCGACCTATAAGAATTATTTCTGGATGGTGCCATACGACATTGCCGGTCTGATAGAAATCATCGGAGGCAAAGCAGCGGCAGAAAAACGCCTGGATGAATTCTTTACTCGTCTGGATGCCGGCTATAATGATGCCTGGTTCGCTTCCGGCAATGAACCGAGTTTTCACATTCCTTGGATATACAACTGGGTTGGAACTCCCTATAAAGCACAGGAGATTATTAACCGTGTATTGAATGAACAGTATTCAAGCAAAATTGATGGTCTGCCGGGCAATGATGATTTAGGGACGATGGGCGCCTGGTATGTGTTCGCTTGTATCGGTCTTTATCCCGAAATACCGGGAGTGGGAGGCTTTACGGTGAACACTCCGATATTCTCATCCGTGAAAGTTCATTTGAAGAAAGGGGATATGGTGATAAAAGGCGGTTCGGAAAAGAATATTTATATCAAGTCCATGAAGCTGAACGGTAAACCGTATGACAGTACATGGATCGATTGGGACCAACTGAATAATGGGGCTACAATAGAATACACTACCTCGTCCAAGCCTGACGTGAAGTGGGGAACTAAAGTGACGCCTCCCTCTTTTCCTTAAAGCAAATCAACGAGGTATATGAATTTATGATATAAGATAATTTTGTAAGAGCACTTATTTATAACATCAAACGTGAAAATGAAAAGAAAACTACAAAACATAGCTTATCTACTGATGGCTGCCGCATTAATCACTTCCTGTGGCGAGAAGAAGCAAACAGCAGAGTTCCCGGATTGGGCGTGGGCAGATTTCCAGCGTCCGGAAGGTATTAATCCGATTATTTCTCCTGACACTACTACCTTTTTCTATTGTCCGATGCGACAGGACTCAATAGCATGGGAAGCGAGTGATACGTTTAATCCCGCTGCTACTGTTTATGATGGGAAAGTAGTAGTCCTCTACCGGGCTGAAGACAATTCGGCAACCGGTATCGGATCACGTACCTCCCGTTTGGGATATGCCTCTTCTGACGACGGACTACACTTCAAACGAATGTCCGTACCTGTATTTTATCCGGCAGACGACAGTCAGAAAGAACTGGAAAATCCCGGCGGTTGCGAAGACCCACGTGTTGCTGTAACAGAAGACGGGCTTTACGTAATGCATTACACACAATGGAACCGCAAACAGGCGCGTTTGGCAGTGGCCACCTCGCGCGATCTTCAAACGTGGGAAAAACATGGACCGGCTTTCGCAAAAGCATATAACGGAAGATTCATAGATGAATTTTCCAAATCTGCCTCTATCGTAACCCAATTAATCGACGGCAAACAAGTGATTGCCAAGATTGACGGCAAATACTGGATGTACTGGGGAGAAAAGTTTGTGAATGTAGCCACTTCCACAGACCTTGTCAACTGGGAACCGATGTTGGATGAAAATGGAGAATTCCTGAAAGTGATGGTTCCCCGCGCAGGTAAGTTCGACAGTGACCTGACCGAATGTGGTCCTCCTGCCATCCTGACTGACAAAGGAATCCTTTTATTTTATAACGGCAAAAATAAATCGGGCGCAGAAGGAGACACACTGTATACAGCCAACTCTTATTGCGCCGGACAAGCTTTATTTGATGCCAAAAATCCTACTAAACTAATCGATCGCTTGGATAAACCTTTCTATATTCCCGAATCAGACTTTGAAAAGAGCGGACAATATCCAGCCGGAACCGTATTTATAGAAGGACTTGTATTCCACAATCAGAAATGGTTCTTATATTATGGCTGTGCCGATTCACGCGTGGCAGTTGCCGTATATGATCCTCTCAAAAAATAAAGAGAACGTTCATAATGAAAATAACAGTTTATAAAATAGAAATTAAGACATGAAAAAACTTTTTGTATTGATTGCAGCGGCTTGTATGACATGTACTGCTGCGTTTGCACAAACTGTGAAACCTTTTAAGGAGGGTGAGAGAGCAGTGTTCCTGGGAAATAGTATAACGGATGGTGGGCATTACCATTCATACATCTGGTTGTATTATATGACCCGCTTTCCAGATATGCCTATCCGTGTTTTCAACGGTGGTATTGGTGGAGATACAGCCTATGATATGAACAAACGTCTGGATGGTGATATTTTTGCTATGAAACCTTCCGTGTTGATGGTTACTTTTGGTATGAATGATTCCGGATATTTTGAATACAACGGTGATAAGCCCAAAGAATTCGGTGAGCAGAAATATCAGGAAAGTATAAAGAATTACCAGCAGATGGAGAAACGTTTTAAAGATCTTCCTGATACCCGTATCGTGATGGTCGGAACTTCTCCGTATGATGAAACCGTACAACTGAAAGAGAATACACCGTTCAAGACAAAAAATGAAACCATCAAACGGCTTGTTGAATATCAGAAAGAATCGGCAGCTAAGAATAATTGGGAATTTACCGATTTAAATGCTCCTATGACAGCTATTAATCAGCAATATCAGCAGAAAGATCCTACCTTTACCCTTTGTGGCAGTGACCGTATTCATCCCGATAACGACGGGCACATGGTGATGGCCTATCTTTTCCTGAAAGCCCAGGGATTTGTAGGTAAAGAAGTAGCGGATATGGAGATTAATGCTAATAAGAAACAAGCCGTTAAGTCGGAAAATTGTACCGTTTCAAATATAAAGAAGAATGGAAAAGATTTGAGTTTTGACTATTTGGCAGAAGCTCTTCCTTATCCTTTAGATACTATTGCTCGTGGTTGGGGACAGAAAAAGAGCCAGGCAGAAGTGCTGAAAGTTGTTCCTTTTATGGAAGAGATGAACCGTGAAACGTTGAAAGTAACAGGACTAAAAGGCAATTATAAGTTGTTGATAGACGATGAAGAAATTGGAACCTGGAGTGGAGATGAACTGGCAAAGGGCATTAATCTTGCTGCTGAATCCAAAACTCCCCAATACCAACAAGCATTGACGGTGATGCACCTGAATGAATATCGTTGGGAAATTGAAAGAACATTCAGAGAATATGCGTGGTGTGAATTCGGCTTTTTTCAGCAAAAGGGATTGTTGTATGCTGACGACAGAAAAGCGATCGAGGTGATGGATGAAAACTTGGATAAAAACGTTTGGTTGAAGGGACGTCGTGATATGTATTCAAAGATGATGTTTGAAGCTGTCCGTGATGCTCGCCAACAGGAAATGGATGTTCTTATCAATAAGATTTATGAAATAAATAAGCCTGTTGTAAGAAAGATTTTACTTAGAAAGATATGATGTGATAACAGCGTAGAAATACGATAGAATACTCACCGTAATGAGAAAGAATTCTCACTGTAATGAGAACTTTTTCTCATTGCGATGAGTATTTTTTCTCATTACAGTGAGTATCATTGAGAATATATGAATAGATAAGTACTCTTTGTAATAGCCTGATAATGTACTCCTTATTGTAGCTTTTGCATTAAAGAGACTACCTTTATTGAATTCTTAATTCTTTTTCCAGAAATCGGAAGTGAAAAGTAGTAATACTGTAAACAATTCCAAACGTCCCAAGAGCATTAAAAAAGAAAGCAGCCATTTGGCGGCATCAGGCAATTGACTCCATGAAAAAGCCGGGCCGCATGTACCGAGTCCCGGTCCCATATTACCCATACTTGAGATTACGGTTCCGATTGATTCCAGAAAACCGACTCCCAGCCCCATCATGATAAGTATGCTGATGATAGCGATGACTGCATATAAAAAAGTAAAGGCCAATACTGTAGACTGGATGGAAGGAGAAATAACCTGTTTGTTAACTCGCACCGGGAGCACGGCATTAGGGTGAAGAATATGTTTGAATTCGTTTTTCACAACCTGAAACAGGATAACCATACGAATACATTTTATACCTCCTGTTGTACTGCCGGCACAGGCTCCGATGATCATCACTATTACAAGGCATCCCCAAAGGATAGAAGGCCAAAGCATATAATCGGCTGTGGCAAATCCCGTAGAAGTTTGCAAGGAAATCACTTGGAAAAGTGATTTACGGAACGCCTCTTCTATCTCCATAGAAGAAGTCTGATGAAGCCAGACTGCAATAAATATAGTAAAGAAAGAAACACACCAGAAATAGAATTTTAGCTCTGCATCATGAATGAACTTCTTTATTTTTCCATTGAACATCAACAGTAATAGCGTGAAGTTGATGCCCGAAAGAAACATGAAAATAGAGATTACATAATCTATATAGGGTGAGTGGTAATATTCGATACTTGCTTGTTTGGTAGAAAATCCGCCAGTGCTGGTTGTCGTGAAAGCATGGCATATACTGTCAAACACACTCATACCTCCAAATACTAATAAGACAATCAATGTCCCTGTCATTCCGGCATAAATACCCCAAATCCATTTGGCAGTGATACCAATACGGGGATGCACTTTGTCATGAGTAGGACCGCTGGCTTCTGCTGCAAACACCTGAATCCCGCCCACACCGAAAATCGGTAGAACGGCAATGGTGAAGAATACAATACCCAAACCGCCTATCCATTGTGTCATAGCCCGCCAAAAAAGTATTCCATGAGGCATTGACTCTATATTATTCAAGATGGTGGCACCCGTACTGCTGAACCCGGACATCGTTTCAAAAAATGCATCCGTAACACTTGGGATATACCCTCCTATATAATAAGGTAACATTCCGAAAAGGGAAAAGGTGACCCATGCTACACTGACTATGACATATCCATCACGGCGATTCAGGGATTTCACTGCGTCTTTCCCGATGGCGAGCAACAGAATACCGATGCTAGTGGTAATAGCCGATGAAACCAGAAAACTCTGCAAGTCATTCTCCTTATAAAAAAGAGAAACACCCCCACAACATAATAGCATAACTGTTTCTATTAGAAGCAGAAAACCCAGAATCCGGAATATCATCTTCGAGTTAATCATATACAAGTATTTGTTGATACTTAGTGAAAGAACTTCTCAATCTTTTTAATCATCATGCTTAGGCAGAATACGACTACATGGTCGCCGGGGCGGATTTGCGTATCACCTGTCACCAGGATACCTTCTCCGTTACGGATCATTCCTCCGATGGTGGTGCCTTTGGGAAGTCCCAGGTCTTTAATCAGGTGTTTGGTTATTTTGGCCCCTTCCGGTACGGTGAATTCTGCAACGTCCGCATTGGCAAAAGTCAGGCATTTCACATTAGACACGTCGGCGTCCAACATCATTTGGTAGATATGGCTGGCAGCAATCATTTTTTTATTGATAACTGTGCCGATGTCAAGACTCTCTGCCATACCAATATAGTCGATGTTCTCCACTTCTGCCACCGTCTTTTCCACTCCCATACGTTTGGCGGCGAGACAGGCAAGGATATTCGTTTCCGAGTTGCCGGTCAGGGCTACAAATGCTTCGGTATTCTTTAGCCCTTCTTCGATAAGCAGATCCATGTCGCGACCGTCTCCATTGATAATCATTGTTTTGTCATCCAGTAGCTCTGTCAGACGGTTGCAACGGTTCAGGTCATTATCCACTATTTTCACCTGCATATAGTCCGGCACATATTGTGCGGTACGGACTGCGATACGGCTACCTCCCATAATCATTACATTGCGTACGTCGGCATAGTCTTCTTTGCCGGCTATCTTACGTATATAAGGAATGTATTTGCGGGTAGTGGTGAAATAAACAATATCATGCAATTTAATAACATCGTCTCCGCGAGGGATAATCGTTTCCGTTCCGCGTTTGATGGCTACTACATGGTAAGGAATGTTGGGACCGCCTAATTGGTGCAGCGGTATATTCAGGATTTCAGCCTTTTCGCGCATCTTCGTACCAATCAGAACCAGCGAACCTCCACAGAATTCCCACCATTGGCGTACCCAGCTCATGCGCATGGAAGATACGATTTCTTTAGCAGCCAGCATTTCCGGGTAAATCAGCGAATCTACTCCCAGCTTCTGGAAAAACTCTTTATTTTTGGGTAGAAGATATTCATAGTTGTCGATACGCGCCACTGTCTTTTTGGCTCCCAGGTTGGTAGCCAGCATACAGGCAGTCATGTTGCGGCTTTCGTCCGGTGTGACTGCGATGAACAGGTCGGCTTCTTTGACGCCCACTTCTTTCAATCCGGAGATGGAAGAAGGAGAAGCGGCAACAGTCAGCAAGTCAAAGTTGGCGCTAAGAGCACTTAGTTTCTCTTCGTCATCATCCATCAAGATAATATCTTGCTTTTCGCGCGATAACAGTTTGGCCAAATGGGTGCCTACGTTGCCGGCACCGGCAATAATAATCTTCATGTCAATTGATAAATTCTTTTATTTTAGTCAGAATCCCTTCTTCATCCATGCCGCACAGTTGGTATAGTTCGGCAACTGCCCCATGTTCTACAAATATATTAGGGATACCGATACGCTTCACGGTCGGTTTGTATTCGTTGTCTGCCATAAATTCGAGGACAGCGCTACCCATACCGCCTTTGATAATTCCGTCTTCGATAGTCAGGATACGTTGGAATTTACGTCCTGCCTCATGCAACAACTCTTCATCCAGCGGTTTCAGGAATCGTAAATCGTAATGGGCGATGGACAGACCTAAATCTGCTTCTGCCCGGGTGATGGCACGGGCGGCTACGTTTCCTATCGGTCCAATAGTAATCACTGCAAGGTCGCTACCCTCTTTTAGTTTCCGTCCTTTTCCTACCGGAATTTCTTCCAGCGGACACTTCCAGTCTACCAGTACACCGCGTCCACGGGGATAACGGATCACGAACGGTCCCTTGTCCGGCAATTGTGCAGTATACATCAGGCGACGTAATTCATGTTCGTCCATCGGGGAACTGATAGTCAGGTTGGGGATCGGGCGTAAACATGCCATATCAAAAGCTCCGTGATGAGTAGGACCGTCTTCGCCAACCAATCCGGCGCGGTCGAGACACAAAACAACTGGGAGATTCTGAATCGCTACGTCGTGGATGATATTATCATGCGCCCGTTGCATAAAAGAAGAATAGATATTGCAGAACGGTTGCAGTCCGTCTTTAGCCATCCCTCCGGAGAAGGTAACCGCATGTCCTTCGGCAATGCCGACATCGAAAGCGCGTTTCGGCATTTTCTCCATTAGTATATTCATCGAACAGCCGCTGGGCATGGCGGGAGTGACACCGACAATCTTCGGGTTGGCTTCGGCAAGTTCCACCAGTGTATTTCCGAATACGTCCTGGAAAAGCGGGGGCATTCCTTCGGTGTTGGCAATGAAACGTTCGCCGGTGACGGGATCGAATTTGCCGGGAGCATGCCATTCGGTAGCGTGTTTCTCTGCCGGACCGAATCCTTTTCCTTTGATAGTATGCAGGTGCAGGATTTTAGGTCCTTGCATATCTTTGATATCACGTAATACTCTTGCCAGGTTCTTTACGTCGTGTCCGTCTATCGGACCGAAGTAACGGATATTCATCCCTTCAAAAATATTCTGTTGCTGTGCCGCCATTGATTTCAGGCTATTTCCGAAACGGATGAGTGCTTTGCGGCGTTCTTCGTTTAAAATGCCAAGCTTGAACAGCATGCGCGAGAGCTTGAAACGTAGCTGATTATAGCGGTTGGAAGTCGTTAAGTTGAAAAGATACTGCTTCATGCCTCCTACGCTGCGGTCGATTGCCATATCATTGTCATTCAGGATAATGAGCAGGTTGTTCGACGTGGCAGATGCGTTGTTCAGTCCTTCAAAAGCCAGTCCGCCACTCATTGATCCGTCGCCGATAATGGCTACTACATGGCGTTTGGCGTCTCCTTTCCGGGCGGCTGCGACAGCCATACCAAGAGCGGCAGAAATAGAATTGGAAGCGTGTCCGCACGTGAAAGTATCATATTCGCTTTCTTCCGGAGACGGGAAAGGGCGGATTCCACCGAGTTTCCTGTTTGTGGAAAATGCTTCACGGCGTCCTGTAAGAATTTTGTGGCCGTATGCCTGATGCCCCACGTCCCATACAATACGGTCGTATGGTGTATTGTAGACGTAGTGCAGAGCTACGGTTAGTTCCACGGTCCCCAGGCTGGCGGCGAAATGTCCGGGGTTGCAGCAGAGTTCTTTAATAATGTCTTGTCTTAGTTCACCACATACTTCCGGTAGTTGCTCTACGGTTAGTTTACGTAGGTCTTCGGGGTAATTGATGGAGTTTAACAAGTTATATGTTGGTTCACTATTCATGATTCTAGGAAATTTAGTGCAAAAATACGAAAAGAAAGTATATTCGACCTCCTTTTTTTTATAAAATCTTATCCGGTATAAAGACGTATCTGTTTTTCTATGCTTCCTAAGATTATTGAATCGTGAGGAAAAAGAGGGCGGAAATAGTTTTTTGATTACTTTTGCACATGAAACGTAATGAAATGATGGAAAATCGTATGAACTTTCAAACATCTGTAGAATTACCTGCCGGGATGCCGTCGGTCAGTCATGCAGATCATATTCTTCTGATGGGGTCCTGTTTTGCGGAAAATATCGGGCGACAATTAATGGATGCCGGATTTCAACTGGACCTGAATCCTTTTGGTATTCTTTATAATCCTTTATCCGTCTCATCTGCTTTGAGAGAGATTATAAGGAATAAGGAATACAACAAACAAGATCTGTTTGCCTACAAAGATTTATGGCATAGCCCGATGCATCATGGCTCTTTTTCTGCTTTTACGCCCGAAGAGACATTGCATACCATAAATTCACGTCTTCACCATGCTTATAAAAAACTGCCGGAATTGAACTGGCTGATAGTGACAATGGGAACTGCTTACGTTTATAAACAAAAGGAGAGTGGACAAGTGGTAGCTAATTGCCATCAATTGCCGGAGAGTCATTTTTTGCGTTACCGGCTGTCTGTTGAAGAAATTGTAGAAGATTATACAGCACTCATCACCGAAATGTCAGCCCTGAGTCCGGATCTGAAATGGCTGTTTACAGTCAGCCCGATCCGTCATATACGCGACGGGATGCACGCCAACCAGTTAAGCAAATCGACTCTGCTACTCGCCATCGACCGATTGCAACAACTGTTCCCGGAGCGAGTGTTCTATTTCCCCTCTTATGAAATCATATTGGACGAATTACGTGATTATCGCTTCTATGCCGACGACATGTTGCATCCGTCTCCTTTAGCGATTCGTTATCTGTGGGAACGCTTCTCCGAAACCTTCTTTTCTCCTGAAACAAAGCAGGTTATCGTAGCTGTGCAAGACATCCGCCGGGACTTGGCGCACAAACCCTTTCATCCCGAGTCAGAGGCGTATCAACGCTTTTTAGGACAAATAGTGTTAAAAATAGAACGACTTATCGGAAAATACCCGTACTTAGATTTTCAAAAAGAAACAGAACTATGTCATATGCGATTGAATCCATAGCCAAAAGTATCGGTGCCCGCCGTGTGGGCAAACATAAAGCGACTATTGATTGGCTGCTAACAGACAGCCGCTCTTTGAGTTTTCCGGAAGAAACTCTTTTTTTTGCTTTAACTACCAAACGAAATAGCGGAGCCCGTTATATCCCCGATTTATATGACCGGGGCGTACGTAATTTTGTAATTACGGAAGAAGACTTTAAAGAAGTTGAGAATGGAGAGTTGAGAGTTGAGAGTTCTATGCAGCATGATGGTGCGCAGCCCACTCTCAATTCTCAACTCTCAACTCTCAACTTCCTCATCGTTCCCAATCCTCTGAAAGCTTTGCAGAAGCTTGCCGAAACACATCGTGATAAATTTAAGATCCCTGTGATCGGTATCACCGGCAGTAATGGAAAAACCATTGTGAAGGAGTGGTTGCATCAGTTACTTAGCCCGGATCGTTGCATCGTTCGTTCTCCACGCAGTTATAATTCGCAGATCGGAGTCCCACTTTCTGTGTGGCAACTTTCTGAAGAAGCCGAGCTGGGTATTTTCGAAGCCGGTATTTCCGAGATGGGGGAGATGGGAGCTTTGAAACGAATGATTAAGCCTACTATTGGTATTCTGACCAATATCGGTGGTGCCCATCAGGAAAACTTCTTCTCCTTGCAGGAGAAATGCATGGAAAAGCTGACGCTTTTCAAAGACTGTGATGTCGTGATTTACAACGGTGATAACGAGTTAATCAGCAATTGTGTCGCAAAATCAATGCTGACGGCACGTGAGATTGCCTGGAGCCGTACAGACATTGAACGCCCGTTGTATATCAGCCGTGTGACCAAGAAAGAAGATCATACCGTTATATCCTATCGTTATCTGGAGATGGATAATACTTTCTGTATTCCTTTCATCGATGACGCTTCCATTGAAAATGCACTGAATTGTCTGGCAGCTTGTCTTTACCTGATGACACCTGCCGACCAGATAACCGAGCGGATGGCCCGTCTCGAACCGATTGCCATGCGTCTGGAGGTGAAAGAAGGAAAGAATAACTGTGTACTGATTAATGATAGCTACAATTCAGACCTGGCATCATTGGATATTGCTCTCGATTTCCTTGTACGCCGCTCGGAAAAGAAAGGCTTGAAGCGGACGCTTATCCTGTCGGATATACTGGAAACCGGACAAAGTACCGCTACGCTTTATCGGCGTGTGGCACAATTGGTACAGAGCAAAGGCGTTAATAAACTGATTGGTGTAGGGCAGGAGATATCTTCTTGTTCCGCTCGTTTTGATGATGATCTCGAACGCTACTTCTTCCCTAATACAGAAGCACTCCTTGCATCCAATATACTTAAATCGCTTCATTCGGAAGTGATTCTGGTGAAAGGTTCCCGCGTGTTCAACTTTGATTTGGTATCCGAAGCCCTCGAATTGAAGGTACATGAAACCATTCTTGAAGTAAATCTCGGAGCGATGGTAGCCAACTTGAACCATTACCGTTCTATGCTTCGCCATCCGGAAACAAAGATGATCTGTATGGTGAAAGCATCAGCTTACGGAGCCGGTTCGTATGAAATTGCCAAGAGTTTGCAGGAACACCATGTCGATTATCTGGCCGTAGCCGTTGCTGACGAAGGTTCCGAACTCCGCAAGGCAGGCATTACCGCCTCTATTATCATTATGGACCCGGAACTTACCGCATTCAAAACCATGTTTGATTATAAACTGGAACCGGAAGTCTATAATTTCCATCTGCTCGACGCACTTATCAAAGCTGCGGAGAAAGAAGGAATCACCAACTTCCCCATTCATGTGAAACTTGATACAGGTATGCACCGTTTGGGCTTTGCGGTAGAGGATATTCCATTGCTTATCCGTCGACTGAAGAATCAGAGCGCGGTGATTCCCCGTTCGGTATTCTCTCATTTTGTAGGAAGTGATTCGTCACAGTTCGACGCTTTCACCCGCGGACAGATTGAATTGTTCGAGAAAGGTTCGCAAGAATTACAGGCCGCCTTCTCTCATAAGATTCTTCGTCATATCTGTAATACGGCAGGAATCGAGCGTTTCCCCGAAGCACAGTACGATATGGTGCGCTTGGGAATCGGACTTTATGGAGTCAGCCCGATAGACAATTCGATAATACATAATGTAAGTACGCTCAAGACCACCATCCTTCAGATCCGGGATGTTCCTCAAGAAGATACGGTAGGATATAGCCGGATGGGGCATTTGGTACGCCCTTCCCGCATTGCAGCTATTCCTATTGGTTATGCGGATGGACTGAACCGCCACTTGGGACGCGGCAACGCCTATTGCCTGGTGAACGGAAAGAAAGCTCCTTATGTGGGGAATATCTGTATGGACGTTTGCATGATCGATGTGACGGATATTGATTGTCGGGAAGGCGATCAGGCTATCATCTTCGGTGATGATCTGCCGATTACGGTGTTGTCCGATAAGCTGGAAACGATCCCTTATGAAGTGTTGACAAGTATATCGACACGGGTGAAAAGGGTATATTATCAGGATTAATTCACCACAGATTACACGGATTCACACAGATTGAAGAGAATATATAGTAGAAATAAATCGAAAGATAAGCTATAAATCTGTGTGAATCCGTGTAATCTGTGGTGAAAATGATTATATTTGCAGCAACTATTAAAAACCTCTTATATCAAATAAACTTATGACAAACTTATTATTGTTAGGCTTTTTGCCCAGTGGTTCCGAATGGATTATTATCGCTTTGGTTATCCTTCTTCTTTTTGGTGGAAAGAAAATTCCTGAACTGATGCGCGGATTAGGCAAAGGCGTAAAGAGCTTCAAAGACGGTGTGAACGAAGCGAAAGATGAAATAAACAAGGCAAAAGACGAGTTGGACAAACCTGTAGATCCTTCTAAGAACTAAAAGAGCACAACATACGGATGGCAGAAATGACCTTTTGGGATCATTTGGACGAACTGCGTAAGGTACTTTTTCGGGTAGTTGGAGTTTGGTTTGTATTGGCAATAGGCTATTTTATTGCTATGCCCTACCTCTTCGACCATGTGATACTTGCGCCTTGCCACAATGATTTCATATTCTACGATTTATTACGGCATATCGGTAAAACATTTGATTTGACCGATGACTTCTTCACGCAACAATTTTATGTGAAGCTGGTCAATATCAACTTGGCTGCTCCTTTCTTTATTCACATGTCGACAGCATTCTGGATGTCGGTGGTGACGGCTATGCCTTATATCTTTTTTGAAATATGGCGTTTCATCAATCCCGCCCTTTATCCGAATGAGAGAAAGGGCGTGCGTAAAGCATTGACTATCGGAACACTGATGTTCTTCATCGGTGTACTGTTGGGCTACTTTATGGTTTATCCGTTGACTCTCCGTTTCCTTTCTACTTATCAGTTGAGTTCGGAAGTGGAGAATATCCTGTCGCTCAATTCTTATATCGACAATTTTATGATGCTGATTCTCTGCATGGGATTGGCTTTTGAACTTCCATTGGTTACATGGTTGCTTTCTTTAATGGGAGTGGTCAACAAGTCCTTCCTGCGGAAATACCGCCGTCATGCGGTTGTCGTCATAGTGATAGCTGCTGCTATTATTACTCCGACGGGAGACCCGTTCACCTTGAGTGTTGTTGCTATTCCGCTTTATCTGTTGTACGAGATGAGTATTTTGATGATAAAGGACAAGAAGAAAACAGAAGAGGAAGTTGAAGATGAAGCTGGAGATGAAGTTGCCCTGTCCGAAGAGTGAAGCGATAGAATCTTATGAAATCCTTTTAGCAGTTTGCCGGACGGAAGATGCTTATCTTGCCGTAGGATATAAGCAAATGCGCGACTTGCTGGAGCGTATTTGTCGCGCGCAAATGCAAAACGAAAGCTTACAGATGACCGACCTTTCCGCACGAATCAGTTTCGTGGCGGCTAAGGTCGGTCTTTCTGTTGCAGAGCAGAACCGGCTGCATACTTTCCGGCTCACTTCGAATGCTATCTTGAACCGCCAGCAGGAGCCCAACCGGGAACAACTCTTGCGCGATGCGAAAACATTAGCTTTCTTTATTCGTAAACTCCTGGAAGAGGATATTCCTTTGGAACTATACCGGCTACTTCCGCGTGCGGATGCCACCTACCTGGTTGCGCCTCCTGCCCGCGAACGAGTGCAGCGGATGCGTGTCTGCTTCCAGTATGCCGACGAGCAATATTTGTATGTGACTCCCTTGGACGAAGTCTCGGAGAAACCATATTTAGTTCGTTATAATATCCCTCAAATCAATGAAGAGTTTGCAGAAACGTGCAAATTGCTTTGGCGTCATGCCCAGGTCAATTTATTGGATGTTGCAGTGGATGAGGCGGGAATCCTGACTCCTTCTTTCATTGTACTCGAACCGGATTATTTACTTGACATCAGTTCTTTGGCAGAGTGTTTCCGTGATTACGGGCATCATCCAGCCAATTATTTTCTTTCCCGCCTTCAACCGATTGAAAATGCCCGGCCTCTGTTACTGGGAAATATAGCCAATCTTTTCCTGGACGAATGGATTCATGCGAAGAGTGAAGACATAGATTATCGTACCTGTATGCAGAAAGCCTTCCGGCGTTATCCTATTGAGCTGGCTGCCTGTTCCGATTTGCGCGACAAAGAGAAAGAACGCCAATTCTTTGAGGACTGCAAACTGCACTTCGATCATATTCGTGAAACGGTCAATGATACCTTTCATGCAGCCGGTTATGAACTGGACAAGACGGATGCCGTGCTCGAACCGTCTTATATCTGTGAAGCACTCGGACTTCAGGGACGTCTCGACTATATGCAGCGGGACATGTCTTCTTTCATAGAAATGAAATCCGGTAAGGCGGATGAATACGCTATCCGAGGCAAGGTAGAGCCGAAGGAGAATAATAAAGTACAGATGTTACTTTATCAAGCAGTCTTGCAATATTCAATGGGAATGGATCACCGGAAAGTGAAAGCCTATTTGCTTTATACCCGTTATCCGCTCCTTTATCCCTCCCGTCCTTCGTGGGCGATGGTACGTCGGGTGATTGACTTGCGTAACCGTATTGTGGCCGATGAATATGGCGTCCAACTACGCAACAGTCTGGAATATACGGCACAAAAACTGGAAGAAATCAATGCCTCCACCTTGAATGAAAGAGGATTGAAAGGACGTTTTTGGGAAACATATCTGCGTCCCTCTATTGATAACTTTCAATCGAAACTGAAAGCTCTTTCTCCACTGGAAAAGAATTACTTCTATGCGGTGTACAACTTCATTACAAAGGAACTTTATACCTCAAAATCCGGTGATGTGGATTATGAAGGACGTACTGGGGCAGCTTCTTTATGGCTTTCTACATTAGCGGAGAAATGCGAGGCCGGAGAAATCATCTATGATTTGAGAATAAAGGAGAATCATGCTGCCGATGAACATAAAGCCGGACTTACTTTTTCTTTCTTTAAAAAGGAAAAGGCTGGGAAAACTTTGTTGAATGAGTCTGCCGTAAATGACATTACCGGAGATAAAGCTATTGGAAATGATATTACCGGAAATGAAGCCTCTGCAAGTAAGACTGTCAGAAGTGAAGCTCTTGAAACAGAGACTTCTCTTCCTAATTTCCGTCAAGGCGACGCCATTATCCTTTATGAACGTAACCGCGATACAGATAACGTTACCAATAAAATGGTTTTCAAGGGTAATATTGAATACCTGACAGAAAACGAAATAGGTATTCGCTTACGTGCTACCCAGCAGAACCCATCCGTACTTCCTGCCGAAAGCCTTTATGCGATAGAACATGATACAATGGATACAACATTCCGCTCGATGTATCAGGGGTTATATATTTATCTTTCTGCAAGGAAGGAGCGGCGTGACTTATTGTTGTCACAGCGTCCTCCTCGGTTTGATGAATCATTGGATTCCATGATTTCCCGTTCGGAAGACGATTTTACGCGAATCGCCCTGAAAGCAAAAGCCGCACAGGATTATTTCCTTCTTATCGGACCTCCGGGAACAGGCAAAACTTCATGTGCCCTGAAGAAAATGGTAGAGACTTTTCATGCAGATAAAGATGCGCAGATTCTTTTGCTTTCATACACCAACCGGGCTGTCGATGAGATATGCAAGTCGCTGGCTTCCATTGATCCGGCAGTTGATTTTATACGTGTGGGAAGTGAATTATCATGTGATGAAGCCTACCGCGGGCATCTGATTGAAAATGAATTATCCTCTTGTAACCGTCGTTCGGAAGTGTACGAACGCATCCGGAATTGTCGGATTATTGTGGGAACGGTAGCGGCTATTTCCGGCAAACCGGAACTGTTTTGTTTGAAGCATTTTGATGTAGCCATTATTGATGAAGCTACCCAAATATTGGAACCGCAGTTGTTAGGCATCCTCTGTGCACGTGGAGAAGACGGAAAAGATGCAATAGATAAGTTTGTGTTGATCGGAGATCATAAGCAACTGCCTGCTGTCGTACAGCAAAATACGGAGCAATCGGCCATTTATGATGAATCTTTACTGTCTATCGGGTTGACCAATCTGAAAGATTCCTTGTTTGAACGCCTCTATCGGAACTGTACTGCAACGGTTCAACGTATATTGTCTTCATCGGAGCAGTCGTCTCCATTGGAACAATCATATTCATCATTTGCAGCTCATCGCTCCTACGATATGCTGTGCCGTCAAGGGCGAATGCATCCGAAAGTTGCTTTGTTTGCCAATCGTGCCTTTTATGGAGGGCGTCTGATCCCTGTCGGCCTGCCTCACCAAATAGAATCATCCGATACCATCTGTCGTTTGGCTTTTTATCCCTCTGTGCCGGAGAAGGCCGGAGCGTCTGCAAAGATCAACTATTCGGAAGCACGTATTGTTGCCGACTTAGCTGTTCGCATTTATGAAGATCATCAGACAGATTTTGACGAATCCCGTACTTTAGGGATCATTACCCCTTACCGGAGTCAGATAGCATTGATAAAAAAAGAAATAGAATCATTAGGCATTCCAGCTCTGAACCGAATCCTGGTTGACACAGTAGAACGGTTCCAGGGAAGCGAGCGTGATGTAATAATCTATTCCTTCTGTGTCAACTACCCTTACCAACTAAAATTTCTATCCAATCTGACGGAAGAAGAGGGTGTTTTGATCGATCGGAAGCTGAATGTTGCCTTGACCCGTGCAAGAAAACAGATGTTCATCACAGGAGTTCCCGAACTACTCGAACGCAATCCACTCTATAAAAGTTTATTAAAATTAATAGAAAGCTTCTGAAAAATTGCATCATTTTGCAGATGTTAGTTTTTATTCTCTCTTTATGCAATTCATTAACACCTCTATGTTGAACAAACGCCTATATTTGCAACACGTTTTTTTCATAGAGATTTAGATTTAAGGTTAGAAGAATTGTGGAAGTCGTGAGACTTCCCTTTTTTTCATCTTAACGTTTACTATACTTCATTATAGGAATGCAAAAACACTGTTTCTAGTGTTTCGGTTAAAAATTTTGCAGGAGGATGATGCAGGATAAGTAAACCTAAAAAGCCTTCTTCGTGAGAAGAGGCTTTTTTATTTTTTCATTTTTCATTTTTTTGAATAATTGGTTAAAAACAAAAGAGTAACTCGGCGACGAGTTACTCTTTTGTTTTTAACGATTCTATCTGTTCGAATAGATTTACTCTAATACGATAGGTTTGTATTTCGGAACTAATGCCTTCATGATAACCCAACCCAACAGATAAGCTACTGCACATACGCAGAAGATAACGAAATATCCGGCTGGTTTGCCTTCGAATCCCATGAATGTCATGGCTGGGTGTACGAATTGTGCTCCTTGTTCGAGTAATTCTTTTGTCATTTCCACCTCTTTGCCGTCGATCATCGTTGTTCCGGAAGCATATACGAACAAGTTACCTGCCACTTTCTGAAGAATCATAGAGCCTACGCCTCCTGCCATACCACCTATACCGGTGATACTTGCAATAGCTGTTCTTGGGAACATATCGCCTACGGTAGAGAATATATTGGCCGACCAGGATTGATGAGCAGCTCCACCAATACCGATTAAGATAACCGGGAACCATGGAGAAACAGTACCTAACGGTTGTGCTAACAGTACAACCAGCGGGAAGAAGGCGAAGATTAGCATCGCTTTCATACGGGCTGCATACGGATTCATACCTGTTCTGTTGATGAAGATAGTAGGTAATTTACCACCATAGATAGATAACATAGTCACTGCATAAAGCGTAAAGATCAACGCCATACCCAGTGGGTCGGAGGTTTTGATACCGAATTGTGTATTCAGATAAGACGGAGTCCAGAAAAGGAAGAACCACCATACGCCGTCAGTCATGAACTTACCGAAGACAAAGGCCCATGTTTGTTTGTAGCTGAAACATTGCCAGAACTTCATTCTCTTTTCATCTTTTTCGTCTGTCATTGGAGCACTGCCTGCTTCGCGATTATCTTGCTCGATGTAGTCAAGCTCTGCCTGATTGACATGTTTGCTTTTCGACGGGGCATCATACATAAACACCCAGAATCCCATCCAGATAAAGCCAAGTCCACCAATTACGATAAATGCCATTTCCCAACCGAACATTTTTGCCAGAATAGGAATGGTAAGAGGAGCGATCAATGCTCCGATAGATGCACCAGCATTAAAGATAGAAGTAGCATAAGCACGGTCTTTTTTAGGGAAGTACTCTGCGGTTACTTTAATAGCGGCAGGGAAGTTACCGGCTTCTCCTAAAGCAAGGATACAGCGGGCAGCGAGGAAGCAGTACATACTGACCGTAGCAATAGTCACTACCACATCTCCTGTGGCACCTGCCAGTTCTGCTGCACTATGAAGTCCAACTTGTGCTTCTGTGACAATACCACAAACGGCATGAAGACAAGCACCTGCCGACCAGACACCGATAGCCCATAAAAATCCTTTTTTAGTTCCCATCCAGTCGACAAAACGACCGGCAAACAGCATACATATAGCGTATACAATGGAGAAAACAGAAGTAATAGTACCGTAGTGAGATTCGTCCCAGTGGAATTCCGGTTTGATAAATTCATCCCACGTCAATGAGAGAACCTGACGGTCGAGATAGTTAACTGTAGTAGCAAAAAATAGCATAGCACAGATGGTCCATCTGTAGTTTGTCATCTTTTCGCCTGTTTTTTGAAATGCATTCATGATAATGGATTTAAATAGATTTTGTTTCGTTGACAAAGGTCGGTATTTCGACTGAATTTTATTTGTAAAAATTGGTCAAAATCATGTATTATTCGTTGCATTATATATGCTATTTGTTTCAAAGGATATAAAAATGTCTCATAGCATTATCATTTGCAACGTTGGGGGTAATACAGAAAGAAGATAAACGAGTTTGTGAATCAAGAGCAAATGAGTCTAATCTTTTAGACGCAGATGACGCGGATAATGCGGATTCTTATTTTTGATCCGTGCTATCCGCGTTATCTGCGTCTGAAAAATTATATGTCATACAGGAATACGCAACGGTTAGCGCATTTCTGTATATTTGATCTTGTCCATGTCTCCGTAGTCGAGGTTTTCACCTGCCATACCCCAGATAAACATGTAGTTGCTTGTTCCGGCAGCAGCGTGGATAGACCATTCCGGTGACATGATAGCTTGTTCGTTCTGCATCCATACGACGCGTTCTTCTTGAGGTTCGCCCATGAAGTGGCAAATAGCATTTCCTGCCGGTACATTGAAGTAGAAGTATGCTTCTACACGACGAGAGTGAGTGTGTGCCGGCATGGTGTTCCATACGCTACCCGGTTTCAGTTCAGTCAATCCCATCTGCAATTGGCAAGGACCTTCCTCAAGTACGTTGTTAACAATCAACTGGTTGATAACGCGGTCGTTGCTTTCTTCCAGCTTTCCGGCAGCAAATGAGTTTGCTTTCAGAGAACCTTTACGTCCGTCGATAGTAATCAATTGAGTCTTGTATTCCTTGTGGGCAGTAGCCGAGTTGATGTAGAATTTAGCAGGATTGCTGGAATCTTTGCTCTTGAAAGTCACTTTCTGCTTGCCTCTACCTACGTACAGAGCATCTTTGAATTTCAGCGTATATTCTTTACCGTCTACGGTTACGATACCTTCGCCACCAATGTTGATGACACCCAGTTCGCGGCGTTCGAGGAAGAATTTAGATTTCAATGGGTCGATTGTTTCAAGTACCAATTCTTTTGTTGCAGGTACTGCGCCACCGAAGATCAGACGGTCGTACATAGAATAAGTAACGTTGATTTCGTTTGGAACCATTACTTTTTCCATCAGGAAGCTACTGCGCAAGCGGTTAGTATCATACGTTTTCACGTCTTGCGGGCTGCAAGCCACTTGCATCTTGTAATTCACCTGGGCGGAGGCAGACATTGCTGCGATACCCAACATCATTGCAATTGCTAATTTTTTCATCTTTCGAGTTTTTTATTGAGTTATATATTATATACCACTTATTATTATCAGTTAAAGGCTTTTCTACTTATTCCTTATTACTGTTCAATGCGTTTTTTGCGTCGTTTCTAGTCATGCGGATACGGTTGTAGATAGCCATTCCGAGTGCCAGTGCCACGAGGATGGCAGGGCCGATAATCTTCAGACTGTAAGTAAGGTGGAAGATACCCCAACAGAAGAGACTGGAAGCAAAGTCAAGCGCGCCGCCTTCAAAACCGGCGGGGATGTTTACTGTTGGGTCACCTGTTGCTTCGTATACATCTTTAGCAGCCAGTGTGAAGAAGCCTGCCAGTCCTGTTACGAAATACAGACCTACAATCAATGCCACCAGGCCGATAATAAATGATTTCACTACGTTACCTTTTGTAATAGGCAGAATCATCGGGAACAGGTAGAACATACCTGCCAGAGAAGCCAGCGGTAAGAAACGGTTGCCTGGAAGGATTACAGCCAAGAAGATAGTGACAGGGATCAACAGCAGAGATACCACCAGGGTAGTCGGGTGACCGATAACCAGTGCAGGGCTCATACCGATGCTCAAACCGGTGTTATTCTTATATTTCTTAGCGATCAGTTCGCGGGTAGCGTCAGAGATCGGTTTCAAACCTTCGATAAAGAGGCTGGTGATACGTGGAATCAATTCCATTACCGCACCCATCTTGATACCCAGTCCTAAAATGCCCGGAATATTATCCAATACTTCTTTCCAGCTGGCACAACCCAATGCGCCGATACCGCAACCGATTACGATACCCAAGAACAGCGGTTCACCCATCAATCCGAATTTCTTTTTCATACCTTCAGAATCGATATTCAGCTTGTCGAATCCCGGAATTTTATCCAATAGTTTATTGATTACAATAGCAAACGGAACGAAACTTTGGCAGAACGGTTGAGGAATAGAGATACCGTCCATTTTATCATAGAACTTCTGGAAAGCAGGAGCAGTCATATCAGCCATTACCAGTGTAATGATGTAGCAGATGATGGCAGCGAAGAATCCCCAATAGATATTGTCGGAAGCAAAGTAGACGATAGCACCGATAAATGCGAAGTGCCAATAGTTCCAAAGGTCGATATTAACGGTACGGGTTGTTTTGGTAAGCAACATTAATAAGTTAACTCCCAAGCAAACAGGGATGATGAAAGCACCGACTGAAGTGTTGTAAGCTACCGCCGCAGCAGAAGGCCAACCCATGTCGAAAATTCCCAATTCCAATCCGTAGATTTCAACCATTTTACTTAATGCCGGACCCAGACTGCTGGTGAGCAATGCCGTCACTACTGATAAACCAACGAAACCGACACCAACCAACAAACCGCTCTTCAGCGCTTTGGGAAGTTTAATACCGATACATACTCCTAAAATCGTGAAAATGATTGGCATCATTACTGCCGCTCCAAGACCGATAATGTACTTAAATACTTCTTCCATTCTGTTCTATTTTTTCTCTGTTTTAATGATAAATTACCTGTGTTTCCCCAGAGGGTATTAGTTGTAAACCGTGCCAAAAGTAAGACCTTTTTTGCTTTCTTCCAAAACGAAACTCTTAATTTATGAGATATTGCATCAAAAATGGACATTTTTGACGTTTGCGTGCACAAAATTAGTCGTTTCCGTGCACGAAAAACAAAAAATGCACCTACTTGACTAAAAAATCCCACTGGGTTTGGAGGAAAAACACTACTTTCGTACCGTGAAAAAAGACTATGTTGAATCCTTAAAATAACAAACCATGAGACGAACTCCTTTTTATAATTTTTTTATAGTGGCTTTATTGGTTACAATGACCGCTTCCGTATCGGCACAACAGGTAGACAGCAAACTTCCCTGGTCTGTGCGACTGACTGAATCGGAAATGATCCGTTACCCCGAATCCTGGCAGCTCGACTTTCAGCCGAAACTGAAGTGGGATTATTGCCACGGACTTGAACTGGGAGCCATGCTCGATGTGTACGACGCTTATGGCGACAAGAAAATTCGTGATTACGCCATCGCGTATGCGGATACAATGGTGCACGAAGACGGAAGCATTACCGCTTATAAATTAACCGATTATAGTCTTGACCGTATCAACTCCGGAAAAATCCTTTTCCGTATCTATGAGCAGACCAAGAATCCTAAATATAAGAAAGCGCTCGACCTGCTTTATAGCCAGTTTGAAGGACAACCGCGTAATGAGGACGGTGGTTTTTGGCATAAAAAGATTTATCCCCACCAAATGTGGCTGGACGGAATTTACATGGGAGCTCCTTTCTACGCGGAATATGCATTCCGTAATAATCTTCCGCAGGACTATGCAGATGTAATCAACCAGTTTGTCACTTGTGCCCGTCATACGTACGATCCTAAGAATGGTCTTTATCGTCATGCGTGCGATGTAAGCCGCACTCAACGTTGGGCGGACCCGGTGACCGGACAATCGAAACATACATGGGGACGTGCAATGGGATGGTATGCGATGGCATTGGTGGATGTGCTCGAATTTATTCCGCAACATGAAGCCGGAAGAGATTCCCTGCTTGATATATTGAATAATGTAGCTGTGCAGGTGAAGAAACTTCAGGATCCGAAGACCGGAGGATGGTATCAGGTGATGGACCGGAGTGGTGATAAGGGTAATTACGTAGAATCTTCCTGTTCCGCTATGTTCATTTATTCGCTCTTTAAGGCGGTTCGTTTGGGATATATTGATAAGTCTTATCTGGATGTGGCATTGAAGGGCTACAAAGGATTCCTGGATAATTTTATCGAAGTGGACAAGAACGGATTGGTAACCATCACCAAGGCTTGTGCAGTGGCAGGATTGGGAGGAAAGGTCTATCGTTCCGGCGATTATGACTATTATATTAATGAAACTATCCGCAATAACGATCCTAAAGCCGTAGGACCTTTTATTATGGCTAGCTTGGAATACGAACGTTTACAAAAGTAATTTCCGACAATGAAAAGGAGTATTTTTAAAGGAATGATGTGTTTGCTTCTACTGGGTGTGGGAGCAACATCTGTTTATGCACAACAACAGCAATGCAAAGACACATTAGTTGTGGCACGCGACGGGACAGGGGAGTATCGTAACATTCAGGAAGCCGTGGAAGCTGTCCGCGCTTTTATGGATTATACGGTGACGATATTTATCAAGAACGGTATATACAAAGAAAAACTGGTCATTCCTTCCTGGGTAAAGAATGTGCAATTAGTGGGCGAAAGCGCAGAAAAAACGATTATCACTTACGATGACCATGCCAATATCAATAAGATGGGTACTTTCCGCACCTATACGGTAAAAGTGGAAGGGAATGACATCACTTTCAAAGACCTGACGATTGAAAATAATGCGGCTCCACTGGGGCAAGCGGTAGCTCTTCACACCGAAGGTGACAGACTGATGTTTGTCAACTGTCGTTTCTTGGGAAATCAGGATACTATTTATACAGGAACCGAAGGAGCGCGTCTCTTATTCACAAATTGCTATATCGAGGGAACTACCGATTTTATTTTTGGTCCTTCCACCGCTCTATTCGAATATTGTGAACTGCATAGTAAACGTGATTCGTATATCACTGCCGCTTCCACTCCTCAAAGTGAAGAATTCGGTTATGTTTTCAAAAACTGTAAGTTGACGGCCGCTCCGGGAGTGAAAAAAGTATATTTAGGTCGTCCGTGGCGTCCTTATGCGGCAACGGTCTTTATCAATTGTGAGTTTGGTAATCATATCCGTCCCGAAGGATGGCACAATTGGAAGAATCCGGAGAACGAAAAGACAGCCCGTTATGCCGAATTCGGAAATACGGGTGCGGGCGCAGATACTTCCGGGCGTGTGGCATGGGCTAAACAGTTGACAAATAAGGAGGCAATGAAGTATACTCCGCAAAATATCTTTAAGGAAAGCAGTAATTGGTATCCCTATAAATAAAAATACGTAGGTTTTCCGACTGTTTATGCAGCTTGAAATTTTTGTTTCCGGGCTTGGCTCTTTGCTTTCCCTAGCTTAAAACTCCTGTTCCAAGGCAGGAAACTGCAGTTTCCCTATGTGGGAACTGTCGTTTCTCTACGTGGAAACTAGCGTTTCTTCCCGGGGAAACTGTAGTTCCTATGCGTGGAAACTGAATTTGCCTGCGTGCAAAACAGGATTATATAAGGTGTTGCAGATAAACATCTGCAACGGTATCTGCAACAGTATCTGCAACGCTGCAATCAGTTGATTGCAAGTAAGATACAAGCAAAACGTTGCAGGTGGCAGATAAAAACAAAAAATAAAACTCGTAAGAGGGGATGAAGAATATGAAAACACTTAGGGTTAAAATGGTAGGGCTACTTGCAACGGCTCTTATTCTTTTTTCTGCATTTCGTGCAGACAAACCGGTCATCACTATCTTTATGATAGGTGATTCGACAATGGCTAACAAGAAAATAGACGGAGGAAATCCCGAACGTGGTTGGGGAATGGTACTTCCCGGATTCTTCTCCGAAGACATACGGATAGACAATCATGCCGCCAACGGTCGAAGTTCTAAGAGCTTTATCAGCGAAGGACGCTGGGAAAAAGTAATTTCTAAAGTGAAAAAAGGAGATTATGTCTTTATTCAGTTCGGCCATAATGATGAGAAAGCAGACTCTACCCGTCACACCGATCCGGGCAGTACTTTTGATGAAAATCTTCGTCGGTATGTGAATGAAACCCGCGCCAAAGGTGGAATACCGGTATTGTTCAACTCTATCGTCCGTCGAAATTTCGTACAGCCGAAGGATGATGCCATCGCAAAAGATGTCCGCCGCACACCAGGGGAAAAGGAACAACCGAAAGAAGGAATTGTTTTATTCGATACGCATGGCGCCTATCTGGATGCTCCCCGCAATGTGGCAAAAGAACTGGGAGTGACTTTCATCGACATGAATAAAATCACCCACGACCTGGTGCAGGAACTGGGACCAGTAGAATCAAAGAAACTATTTATGTTTGTCGAACCCAATCAGGTGCCGGCTTTCCCGAAAGGTCGTGAAGACAATACTCATTTAAACGTATACGGAGCACGAACAATTGCCGGACTGGCAGTGGATGCCATCGGCAAGGAAATTCCGGAACTGGCGAAATATATCCGTCAATTCGATTATGTAGTGGCCCAAGACGGTAGCGGTGATTTCTTTACCGTGCAGGAAGCTATCAATGCTGTTCCCGATTTTCGCAAAGACGTCCGTACCACTATCCTGATTCGTAAAGGAACTTATAAAGAGAAACTCATCATCCCTGAATCCAAGATTAATATCTCTTTGATTGGAGAAGACAGTGCGATACTGACTTATGACGGTTTTGCAAACAAGAAAAATGTATTCGGCGAGAACATGGGAACTTCCGGTTCGTCCAGCTGTTACATCTATGCCCCCGATTTTTATGCGGAGAATATCACATTCGAGAACTCATCAGGTCCCGTAGGACAGGCAGTTGCCTGCTTTGTGTCTGCCGATCGTGTCTATTTTAAGAACTGTCGTTTCCTCGGCTTCCAGGATACCCTCTATACATACAGCAAGCAAAGCCGCCAATATTATGAAGACTGCTACATCGAAGGAACGGTAGATTTTATCTTCGGTTGGTCTACGGCTGTTTTCAACCGTTGCCACATTCATAGCAAACGGGATGGTTATGTCACCGCTCCCTCTACTGATAAAGGTAAAAAATATGGCTATGTATTCTATGATTGCAAACTGACTGCGGAACCGGAAGCCACAAAAGTGTATCTGTCCCGTCCCTGGCGTCCGTATGCACAAGCTGTATTCATCCGTTGCGAATTGGGGAAACACATTCTTCCCGTTGGCTGGAACAACTGGGGCAAGAAGGAAAACGAGAAAACTGTCTTTTATGCCGAATATGAAAGTCGGGGCGAAGGAGCCCATCCGAAAGCGCGCGCTGCTTTCTCCCAACAATTGAAGAATCTGAAAGGATATGAGATAAATGCAGTTTTGGCAGGAGAAGACGGATGGAATCCGATAGAGAACGGAAATAAACTGATAACGGTAAAGCGTTGATCTGACGAACAGATATGATTGTTTACTCAAGTTTCGGAAGTAGTTTAATAGGCTGAAAGCCTTCTATTATATAGCGTAGGGCATTGCCCTACGTGATAGGTATACACCAAACATAAGCCCTGAAAGGGCGGAACTGCATATGCTCAACTGGTACACTGCTTTATTGAGCTGGTACAACTTTATTGAACTGGTACAAAGTTGGTGTAATATACCTCTGCAATGGAACAAAAATTAAGCTAATTTACCTCTGCAATGGAACAAAAATTAAGCTAATTTACCTCTGCAATGAAACAAAAAATGAGTAAATTCACCCCTGCAATGAAACAAATTTGTATATTTGTAACTGTAAATAAACAAATTACGATATGTTTGAACGAAGGATACAGAAGCAGTTGCATGAGTGGGCAGAGAAAAATAATAGAAAACCTCTGATATTGAGAGGAGCCCGCCAAGTAGGGAAGACCACTATTGTTGAGCAGTTTGGCAAAGAATTTGATAATTTCCTGTCTTTAAACCTTGAAAAGAAAGAGGCAAAGGATTTGTTTGAGTCTACTGATGATGTAAAGATGCTGCTGCCTTTATTGTTTTTGTATGATAATAAGCCGCAGAGACCGGGACGAACCCTGCTTTTTATCGACGAGATACAGTCGTCGCCACAAGCTGTTGCATTGTTGCGGTACTTTTACGAGGAATTGCCGGAGTTGTATGTTATTGCAGCAGGTTCTCTTCTGGAAAATATGTTGGACAAACACATCTCGTTGCCTGTAGGACGGGTGGAGTATATGGCTTTGCATCCGTGTTCCTTTATTGAGTTTCTTCAGGCAATAGGAGAGGGACGGTTTGTAGATTGGATTTTGGAAGCACGCTTGCCGGAGGCTTTCCACCAACAATTAATGCTACTTTTTAATAGTTATGCACTGATAGGCGGGATGCCCGAAATTGTAGCGAGGTATGCTGCCAACCGAGATGTTGTATCCTTGTCCGATACTTACAATCAACTGCTAAATGCCTACAAGAATGATGTGGAAAAGTATGCGGAGACAAACACGCAAGCTGCGGTGATTCGTTACATACTGGAAGAAGGTTGGGGATATGCAGGGCAAGCTGTCACTTTAGGAGGATTTGCACAGTCCGCTTACAAAGCCCGTGAAACGGGCGAGGCTTTCCGTACTCTGGAAAAAGCATTGTTGCTGGAGTTGGTATATCCTACCACTCATACGATAATGCCAGCTACCACAGATTTGAAACGCGCTCCTAAATTGATCTGGCTGGATACAGGACTAGTAAATTATGCGGCTGAAATACAAAAAGAATATCTTCTTAGTAAAGATTTGACGGATACATGGAGAGGTATGGCTGCCGAACAAATCGTTGCGCAGGAATTAAAAGCTCTTTCCAACGAAGTAGGTAAGAAGCAAAAGTTTTGGGTACGGGCTAAAAGGGGGAGTTCTGCAGAAGTGGACTTTGTATACATATATGGCGGGAAAATCATTCCAATTGAAGTGAAAAACGGACACAACGCCCACTTAAAATCCATTCATCAGTTTATGAATGAAACGGAGCATGATTTGGCAGTTCGAATCTGGTCGGGGAATTATGCTATAGACGAAGTTACTACTAATGAAGGAAAACATTTCAAACTTATCAACCTTCCTTTTTACATGATAGCCGCATTGCCTAATATTTTAAAAAAAATAGAGACATAAGTCATGTTGGCCCGATTCTGTTAAATAGCCGCTAAAGATTGCATGATACTACAAGTATTTTTCTATCTTTACGCCACAGAACCGAGTGATATGATGAAGAAAACCTTAATTTCAGTAATTCTTTTGTTAGCTGTTGTGTTCTCAACATACGCGCAACAGCACTGTTTTTTCACCCACTATTCTACTGAAGATGGACTATCCCAAAATACGGTGATGAACATCTTGCAGGATCACAAAGACAACCTTTGGTTTGCCACCTGGGATGGTATCAACCGTTTCAACGGTTATACTTTCAAAACATACAAGGCTCGTCAGGGAAACTACATCAGTCTGACCAATAACCGTGTAGACCGTATGTATGAAGATTGTTACGGCTTTCTGTGGTTGCTGACTTATGACAACCGTGTCCATCGTTTCGACCCGAAGACAGAGACATTCGAGCAAGTGCCTGCTGCCGGAGAAGAGGGGAGTGCTTTCAATGTGCATACCATTGAAGTGATGCCGAACGGAACCGTCTGGCTGCTAACGGAAAACGATGGAGCTATCCGCATCCTGACGCATCCGGATGAGAATAATCGCTTGACATGGGATATTTATTCCAGCAAGACAGAACTGTTTCCTTCTTTACATGTATTCAAAGTTCATCAGGATAAAGCCGGCAATGACTGGTTGTTGACGGATAATGGCCTCGGTATGATCCATCCCGGAAAGAAAGAGCCGGATTCTTATTTTACGGAGACAAAAGGAAAGTTTGGCGGAATGAATCAGGCTTTCTATGCTGTGCAGGAACGCGATAAAGATATTTGCTTCGCCTCGGATCATGGACGCATCTGGTCTTATCAGAAAGAAAGCGGAGAGTTTACGTTGATCGAGCTTCCCACAAAAGGACAGATAACCTCCATTCATCCCATTGCACCGGACGTATCCGTTATTACTACCGATTCGGATGGCTTCTTTACTTACAACCTGCGAACAAAAACAAACGTACATTACTCGTTCCTGGCTTGTAAGGCGTTACCCGCAAAGCCGATCCTTTCTGCATACGTAGACCGTTCTTCGGAAGTGTGGTTCGAACAGGAAGAACCGGGTGTTGTAGCTCATTTTAATCCCTCGACCGGAGTGGTGACCCGTGAACAAATTCCAATAGAATATAGTAATCCCGAACGTTCCCGTCCGGCTTTTCATATCCATGAAGACGTAAACGGTTATCTTTGGGTACATCCTTACGGAGGAGGTTTCTCTTACTTCGATCCTCAAAAAAAATGCTTGGTTCCTTTCTATAACGGACTGGGTAGCCGTGACTGGCGTTTTTCCAATAAGATTCATTCGGCCTTTTCCGACAAACAAGGTAATCTGTGGCTTTGTACCCACTCTAAAGGATTGGAGAAGGTGACTTATCGAAATGTACCCTTTGCGATGATGACCCCTATGCCTCATGAACACGAATCGTTGCATAATGAGGTACGTGCCCTGTGTGAAGACAAACTGGGAAATTTGTGGGTTGGCTTGAAAGACGGTATACTTCGTATATATGATGCCGGCAAAACTTATAAAGGATACCTCACCGAAAGCGGCACGATCTCTACCACCGGTACTCCCATGCTGGGAACCGTTTATTTTGTTATTCAGGATTCAAAAGGAATCATCTGGATTGCGACAAAAGGAGACGGCCTTGTTCGTGCCGAGCCGATTTCTTCCAACGGAATGTCTTATAAACTGACCCGTTATCTTCATCGTGAAGATGATATGTACAGTTTGAGCGATAATAATGTATATTGCGTCTATGAAGATCATTATGGTCGTATCTGGCTGGCAACTTTTGCCGGAGGTATCAATTATATCACGGAGAATGAAGCTGGAAAGACATTGTTTATCAATCACCGGAACAACCTGAAAGGTTATCCCATTGATCCTTGTTACAAAGCTCGTTTCATCACTTCCGATAACAACGGACGCTTGTGGGTAGGAACAACTACGGGTGCCGTTGCTTTTGATGAGAACTTTAAGAAACCGGAGGATGTGAAGTTCTATCATTTCTCCCGTATGCCGAATGATACGCAAAGCTTGAGTAATAATGATGTCCATTGGATTATCTCCACCAAGAAAAAGGAACTTTACCTGGCTACTTTCGGCGGCGGACTCAACAAGCTGGTATCTATCAGTAAGGACGGTCACGGAGAATTCAAATCATATTCCGTATTGGATGGTCTTCCTTCCGATGTCCTGCTTTCCATTCGCGAAGATAGTAAGCAGAATCTATGGATTAGTACGGAGAATGGAATTTGTAAGTTCATCCCCTCTGAAGAACGTTTTGAAAGTTATGACGAGCGTAGTATCACTTTCCCCGTACGTTTTAGTGAAGCCGCTTCGGCATTGACTGCTAAAGGAAGCATGCTTTTCGGTGCTAGCGGCGGAGTCTTTATATTTAATCCTGACTCTATTCGTAAGAGCAGCTATATCCCGCCTATCGTATTCTCCAAACTGACAGTGGCTAATGAGGACATTACCCCCGGAAGTAACTCATTGTTGAAAGTGGATATTGACGACACTGATAAATTGGTACTTTCGCATAAAGAGAATATTTTCTCCGTTCATTTCGCGGCACTCGATTATACCAATCCGCAGAATATACAGTATGCTTATATTCTCGACGGATTTGAAAAACAGTGGACCTTTGCCGATAAACAGCGTAGCGTGACTTATACAAATCTTCCGAAAGGAGAGTATGTGCTTCGCGTCCGTTCTACTAATAGCGATGGTGTGTGGGTGGATAACGAACGTATCTTGGATATTGTCATTCTGCCTTCTTTCTGGGAAACGCCGATAGCATACGTGCTTTATATACTTTTCATTCTGATTATTATTCTTGTGGCCGTTTATATCTTGTTCACCATTTACCGGTTGAAGCATGAAGTGTCGGTCGAACAGCAGATTTCGGATATAAAACTGCGCTTCTTTACGAATATATCCCATGAGTTGCGTACTCCGCTTACGTTGATAGCAGGTCCGGTAGAGCAGGTCTTGAAGAATGATAAATTGCCGACTGATGCCCGTGAACAGTTGGTGGTGGTGGAACGGAACACCAGCCGTATGCTTCGTCTTGTCAATCAGATATTGGACTTCCGTAAGATTCAGAACAAGAAGATGAAGATGCAAGTACAGCGTGTAGACATCGTTCCTTTCGTGCGCAAGGTGATGGATAATTTTGAAGCTGTGGCCGAAGAGCATCGGATTGATTTCCTGTTTCAGACGGAAAAGGAGCATCTTTATCTTTGGGTGGACGCCGATAAGCTGGAAAAGATTGTATTCAACCTGCTTTCCAATGCATTTAAGTATACGCCGAATGGCAAGATGATAACGATGTTTATTCGTGAAGATGAGAATACAGTTTCTATCGGTGTACAAGACCAGGGAATTGGTATCGCGGAAAATAAAAAGAAGTCCTTGTTTGTCCGTTTTGAGAATCTGGTGGACAAGAATCTGTTCAATCAGGCTAGTACGGGTATCGGACTTTCATTGGTGAAAGAGCTTGTGGAGATGCACAAGGCTACAATTTCCGTGGATAGTCGTTTGGGAGAGGGAAGTTGTTTCAAAATCGATTTCCTGAAAGGGAAAGAACATTATGATAAGGAAACCGAGTTTATCCTGGAAGATGCGGAAGCTCCGGTAAGGATGGGGCAAGTGGTGGATATAGCCAACTCTTCCATTCAGTCTGAAACGCTGATACCCGATGAATCGGAGAAAATTGAAGCTGTTTATGAGGAAGATGCTGCGAAAGAAGAAAACTCCAAAGAACTGATGTTATTAGTCGAAGATAATCAGGAGTTACGTGAATTCTTGCGTAGTATATTTTCTCCGATGTACCGGGTAGTGGAAGCTGCCGATGGTAGGGAAGGAGCAAATAAAGCATTGAAGTATCTTCCGGATATTATTATCAGTGACGTGATGATGCCCGAGAAAGACGGTATCGAAATGACGCGTGAACTGCGTGCGGATATGACAACCAGCCATATACCTATTATCTTGCTTACTGCCAAGACTACGATTGAAAGTAAACTGGAAGGATTGGAATATGGTGCGGATGATTATATAACGAAACCTTTCAGTGCTACCTATCTGCAAGCCCGTGTGGAAAATCTGTTGATGCAGCGTAAGAAACTGCAAAGTTTCTATCGGGATAGCCTGATGCATATCCATATCTCTGCCGGTCAGGAGGATGCACCTGTTGCTACGGATGTGCCATCGGCAGAAGAAGACACCTCCGAAACTGTACCTGCAACGCTCGAGATGTCTCCCAACGACCGCAAATTTATGGATAAATTGGTGGAATTAATGGAGCAGAATATGGATAATGGTGAACTGGTGGTAGATGACTTGGTTCGGGAACTGGCTGTCAGCCGCTCTGTCTTCTTTAAGAAACTGAAAACACTAACCGGACTGGCTCCTATCGAATTTATCAAAGAAATGCGTATCAAGCGGGCCACGCAATTAATAGAAACCGGAGAGTTTAATATGACGCAGATTTCATATATGGTCGGTATTAATGATCCGCGTTATTTCAGTAAATGTTTCAAGGCGCAAGTTGGAATGACGCCTACGGAGTATCGGGATAAAGTGGGAAGATAATAACAGGAAAGGAAAGAATCAGAACTCTCTTCTCCGGTGAGGAAGCAATTCCTTACCGGAGAAGAGAGTTTTAGTTATCCAAAATTATTTTTTAGGGTATAGATGATTGACGAGGCTGTTCATATACATTTCCAGATTTGTATATTCCGGACTTAATGTATACTTGGCTCCGTCTGAAGGGTCATTCGGATTCAGATTATGTTTCTTTTCCCATTCGTCGGGGATACCGTCTCCATCTGTATCGGCAAGTGCTGTTTCTGATTTATATTCCGGCCATCCACCTACGTCAGACGGTTGGTCGATCATTCCGTTCGTGCTTTCGTGAGAACCTTCGTAAGTATACCTACCTTTGAGAGTTTCTTCTACGATGCGTTGATCTACGGCGTCACGACGATAAGAAGCTCCGGCAAATTCGAGAACGTCTTTGTAGGCTTTCTTCGCCGGTTGCAGGGAAGTATGTTCGGCTATGTCAAATGCTTTTTTAGACAATAGTTCTTTTTCTGTGGCAAAGTCTTTTTTGATAACCAGTCCGTAAGAGTTGTCCATATTCACTTTATAAAGAGCTTCTTTTTGCTTGTCGGTCAGTTTGGAACAGGTAGGATCCATGTAGTTACCTTTGAAATAGAACACACCATGAACACCGGCTTTATTATTGTTTTTGCCATCATCAGCATAAGCTGTGAACAAGCGTTTGAAAGAACCTTTGGTTGCGCTGAAAGGTCCCGGCTTATAGTAGTTGTTGATAAAGTTGTAGGAACCTCCTTCACCGGCATAAGCGCCGTCGCTACCATAATTATAAATCACATTATTGAATAACTCCACTTTTTCATCTTCCGGACGACCTGTATAACGGCTTCCGCAAAGACGGGGTGTGCGGTTGGTATGATGGGCGAGCAGATTATGGTGGAAAGTAGCAGGTTGTCCGCCCCAGATACCTCCATAACCGTGCGCTCCTTTCTCATGAATGGAGTTGGCGAGACTTTCACTGATGATGCACCATTGAAGTGTGAAGTTACGGTTGTCGTAGAAAGTGGCACATTCGTCCGTACACCAACTCATGGAGCAGTGGTCTATGATGATATTTTGGTGGGCTTTGGTACCATTCATTGCGTCGTCACCTTTCTGTTTGATATCAACTCCCATACGCGAACGGATGAAACGTACAATTACGTTGTCTGCCTGAATAGAGAATGTGTAGTTTTTCAGGCAGATACCGTCGCCCGGTGCTGTTTGTCCTGCAATGGTCACATCGCCATTGTTCAGTTTCAGTGCTTTTTGCAATTCAATGATTCCGCTGACTGCGAAGACAATGGTACGGGGACCTTTCTTGTTGATAGCCCAACGGAGTGTTCCCTCCGAGCCGTCGTCTGCCAGAGAAGTAACAGTGTATACAGTACCTCCGGCACCACCAGTTGTATATTTTCCTGCTCCGTCGGCGCCCGGGAAGGCGAGAACTTTGGAACGATCGGGGGTAGGATAGTCCTTCAATGCTTTTTCACCCGAAATGGCAGGTTGCATGGCTTGTCCTACCAAAGGAAAAGCCAATACCAAACTACAGATTGCTAATATATTCTTTCTCATTACTAATTTATCATTTGGGTTCGAATTTACTAAATTTATTCTACAACGCTACCACCTGCGGCACCATTTACCATGATTTCATGTACCAGACTATTGAGATACATTTCCAGGTTGGTATACTTTCCGTTTTTGTCGATAGTTGTTTCTTTTCCGTCAGCCGATTTCTTGGGATTCAGGCCATATTCTTCTTCCCAATAGTCGGGGATACCGTCACCATCTGTATCTTTCACATCTGCATTGGCAACAGATTTCAGAACGTCATAGGGGTCGCTTACTCCCAAAGCTGTGCAGACATCTTTAGGGTCGTTGATGTACCCTTTTTTGTTTTGTGAATAGCCGGAAAGAGTGTTCCACTTGCTGGCATCCCCTGTGCTGCTTGCAGCTCTGTTCTTAACATCGCTGATTATCAATTCATCGATTTTATCCCGGTAGTTGCTGGCTCCTACGTATGATGTAACACGTTCATAAGCTAAATCTGCAGTGTGAGTTGTTACTTTACCTGCCTCGACTACCAGTGAGTTGGATTTGATTTTGGTATGCTTCTCCCAAAGACCAGTTCCGCAGTTTTTATTGTCCATTTGGGCAAATACACCTTTTGTCCAGTTGTCGTTGCTTACATCCGTATTGCCTACTACTTTATTTCCGTTAATATAAAACTTCCCCCAGGTTTGAAACCATTTTTTGTAAGCTTCGCCAGAGTAATTTTCCGGATATACATCCGGCTTGGCGATACGGTAGGCACGGTCTGCTTTACCGGTTTCGTCGGTGCCGGGACCTGGTTTGTAGTAGTTGTTCACGATGTTGACGTGTTGGGCTTCGCCGCCGTAGCATCCTTCGCCACCCCAGTTGTAGTAAACGTTGTTGCGCATATCGACGCGCTCTCCGTCGTTGTTATTTAGTGCCAATGTCGTATAGCGTGGGCCGAGACGAGGAACACGGCTTTCACAGTGGGCAATCAGATTATGGTGATAAGACGCGTAGTTTCCTCCCCAGTTGCCTCCATATCCGTGGGCGGCAAATTTGTTGCCGGCTGCTGCTATCTTTACATCAGTGACACGCAGTGCTTGAGCGGCTATACACCATTGTACGGTAGAGTTCTGCATACCATAAACGGAAATACATTCGTCGCTGCCCCAGCTTACAGAGCAGTGATCGATCATAATATTTTGTTTGTCACATCCACCTAGTCCATCGCCATCCACATTTGGATTTCCGGGACGGAAGCGTATAAAACGGATAATGATATTGCTGGAATTGATCGTGAAAGGATAGCCGGCTATACAGATTCCTCCCGGTGAGGTTTGTCCTGCAATAGTCAGGTTGTCTTTCTGTGTTTTCAATTCTGCTTTCAGATGGATAGTGCCTGAAACGTCGAATACAATTGTTTTTGCGCCATCTTGTTTCATAGCCCAGCGCAAACTTCCACTGATATTTCCGTTGGCATCGTCTTCAAGGCTGGTCACATGATAAACCTTGCCTCCACGTCCTCCGGTGGTGTTGCGTCCGTGACCTTCAGCGTATGGGAAAGCAAGCAGTTCTCCGTAATCCAACTGCTTCACATTAGAAGATGTTCCGCCTGAATTATTTGTTCCTCCACCTGTATCGTCTATCGGATCGTCGGAAGAACATGAGGTACATAATCCTGCCATGCCGAATACTATAGCTATATAAAATAAGTATCTTTTCTGCTTCATTATTTTTGAAATATTCGAGAATATATACGATTTATTTATTGGGATACAACGATTCTACCAGACTGTTGAGATAAACCTCCAGATTGGTATACGTTTTACTTAGAGTATATTTAGCACCGTCGGCTTTGCTTTTTGGATTCAGACCGTTTGCAGTCTCCCATTTGTCGGGGATGCCGTCGCCGTCAGTGTCTTTCGGACCGTTTTCTTGTTTATATTCAGGCCAGCCACCTACATCGCTGGCTTTATCAATGAGTCCCTTTTCACTGCCATTGCTGCCGTTAGCTGTATAATCACCGTTACGTACGTTGGCAATGATGCGGTTATCAACATCATCATGCTTTAAGGAAGCACCAGCATACTTCAGTACTGATTCATAAGCATCTTTCGCCGATTGAGTGAATTCGGATGCATCTTCGGAAATGGTAAACTCTTTGCTTGATTGAAGAGCTTTTTCCCCTCCGTCAGGTAAAGGGACTTCATCTGTTGGATTGGGATGTAATCCTTGCCAGTTGTCACTGTTTACAGAAGTAAGCAAAGATTGATATTCAGCTTTCAATTCAGGACATGTACCATCAAAATAATTCCCTTTCAGATAAAAGCTGCCCCATGTACCTTTGACATTTTTATTTGTACCATCATCACCGTTAGGCTGGAAGATACGGTTTACGATATTTTTCTTGGTATTGGTAACAGGGCCGGGTTTATAGTAGTTATTCACAAAGTTATAACTTCCCCCTTCGCCTGCATAACCACCGTTGGTTGGTCCCCAATTATAGAATACATTGTTTCGTAAATCGACTTTTTCGTTTTCTGGTTTTCCTGTATAACGGCTACCGCATAAACGTGGTGTACGGCTGCTATGGTGGGCTAATAAATTGTGATGGAATGTCGCGGGCGATCCTCCCCATATTCCTCCATAACCATGATTGCCTTTGGTGTGCACCGAACGGTTCAAGCTTTCGCTGATGATACACCATTGCATGGTAAAATTAGTGTTATCGTAGAAAGAAGCACATTCATCATTGCTCCAACTCATGGAGCAATGGTCAATGATAATATTTTTATGTTGCTTTCCCCACAGTGCATCACCGCTGTCAGCTTCTGCTTCTGTCGTAAAGTTATCCGATCCCATACGGAAACGCATGAAACGGATGATTACGTTGTCTGCCTGTACGGATACGGGATGTCCTTTCAGACAAATGCCATCACCCGGTGCACTCTGACCGGCAATCGTCACATCTCCGTTGGTTATTTTCAAGGGACTTTTTAGTTCTATCAATCCGCTGACTGCAAATACGATCGTACGTTTTTCTGTACGATTTAATGCATAGCGTAATGTTCCTGGTGTTGTGTTATCTTCAAGCGAAGTTACTGTGTAAACAGTACCGCCTGCACCGCCGGTAGTATAACGGCCTGCACCGTAAGCACCCGGGAAGGCGTAACGTGTTTCAGCAGGTGTTTCTTCTTCGCCACCTTCGTTCTCATTGCCACCGTTACCGGTATTCTGCCCCGGTATTTCATCGGTAGTAGTTGGATCTTCACTGCTGCAAGCAACCGATAGGTTAATCAGACAGAAGCACAATAATCCCGTTTTAATAAATTTGAGCATACAAATTATCTTTTAAAAAAATAGAGTTCTTTGTCTCATACATTATATTCGCTGATGATGTGACAAAGAACTCTCTATTAAATCTTTATTGGTTTTATTCGCTTACTGTACCGTACTGGCTTACAGTCTTCACTGTATAGATATTGCTTTCGTCAATATTAGTCAGTGTGACGGTAGTGTCTGTAGTTTGCCCTGCATAGTTACCATTCATAAAGATGAGGTAACCGGCAGCACCGGATACTGCATCCCATGTCAGAGTGTTTCCCGACAGATTGACGTTGGATGGTGATGCAAGAGGAGTTTCCATATACTCTTTCGGGTTCCAGCTATTGGCTCTTACAATTTTTTCGTAAGTATATTCTGCAGCTTCTGCTGCTGTAAGAACTTTGCTTGTGAAACTATAATCACCACTACCGACTGTTTTACCTTCAGTAGAAATAACTTGTCCGTTTTTATCAACTGTATTATATTCGCCATAAAGTGCAGGAATGCTTGACCATGAAGACCAGTGTGCATCTACAATATCCATTTTTAATGTAGTGTTAATCCAAACGTTTTTTGTATCAGGTTTATATGGACGGCCAAAAGCGAAGGCTGTTATACCACTTTCACCATCTACTGTACAATCTTTCATTACATAGCCCCAAGTACCGGTTTCGCCTGATGCTGTTATGTAGGCTCCATCGCCTGTGTTATGGAACTTGCTGTTTTCAATAAATACATTACCACTTCCCCAAATATAGTCTGTACGACCTTCTATTAGGGTATTGCTGATATAAGCGAGATTATTAGAGTAAGCCGTGTGACGACACCACCATGTATCTTGGAAAGAAACAAGTACGCAATTGTATAGAGAGAAGCGGTCGTTACGTGTAATTAATGCTTCTGCTTGTCCGTCTTTGCCCAAACCGCCAGTGTAGCGGCTGGGTAATGCACCGTACAGATTGATAATGGAGAGATTTTCAGCATAGAAATCTGTGGCTTCAACTAATACAACACAGTTTTGGTCTTTAGTGTATCCAGCTTTACGAACGGCAGAGTTTGAATTATTGCTGGAGTACTTCCATGCATCGTTTGTTGCACTGCCTTGAGTCTCATCATTGTAATTTCCTACGCGGTTCAAAGCATACTGAATCTTTACTCCATCACGGCTTTCACCTATCAAATGGATAAAAGTTTTGTTTTTGTTGACCCGGATACATTCATTATATGATCCGTTCACAATAAAGATCTTGTAAGGACTGGTTTGTTCTCCGGGAGCAGCATCAATAGCAGCTTGAATAGTTGTAAAGTCACCATTCCCTTTAGAGTCAACTACTGCATTGAATACTTTTCCGCCACCAGAGATCTCCGATTTTGCAGTGAAGTTAAGGAAGAAGTCTTTATCATAAGCTCTTCCTTGCATATCAGTCAATGCTCCGGCAGGAATTTCGAAACTACATTCTTTGTTCTCCATACCAGAGAAGGTGTAACGCACTCTTTCGTAGTTGATAGATACACGTACTATTCCTCCGTTGAAGTAGATTTCTGTGTCTGGAGCCTGACGCATAGCTTTGCTGAAAGTCAGTTCTACATATCCGTTCGGACCTACTACATCACCATCATTGATGTTCTGTGAAATCAGAACAGGGATACTTGTGTCTTCTGCATCATCGTTGTCATTACAGGAAGCTCCTGTAAGAATCAGTAAGAACAGAAATAAGTATTTACTTATTGTATGGATTGAATTTGTATTCATAATATCTGTTGCTTTTTAGAGAAGACTCTCCATCAAGTCTTGTTTGACCTGAACTTGATGGAGAATCTTGTGGTTTTATTTAGTTATTTGTTCCAACGTGGATCACCGACTCTGTATTCTTCAGGAACATCTGCTCCGAAAGTCAAATCTTCATTTGAACCGTTAGGGAATAACTGGTCTGAAGTCAGAGGAAGGATGGTGTAGTCTTTACCCCAGTCGGCAGTACCAAATGTAAAGTCAGAAGTTTTGTACAAGCCGTTTGCATTGAGTGTTGCAGCTACGGAACTTGTGTTGTAGAAAGGCTTAACTCCACCTTTGGCAAACAGAGTGTTTGATATAGTCATTGTCATATCTTTTGTATCTCTACAGAAAGCATCACTTGCTGACATATCATAGAATGTACAATCTTTGATCGTTATTGTACCAGTTTGTCCTGACTTATGTCTTATGAATTGAGATGCAGAAGCTCCCTTGGCTACAATGACAGAAGTGTTGGAAACCATTAAATTGATAGAAGTCAAGGTAACCTTGTCGGAAAGGAGTAATCCATAATGATTAGAGGTTGCTGCTCTTCCCAATCCTATTATAATACAGTCGTTTACAGTGACTGACATAGCATCATTTGTACTCGCATTCATACGAACGATACCGCGGATATTAGTAATCGTACATGAGGTTACTTCTACTTCTTTGATGCAGCCTGAAGCACCGTTTTGATAAATAAGAGTTGTATTTCCTTCGTCTGTGATATTCAGATTATGGAATTCAACTTTGTCGCATACTCCGCTTGCACCTATTCCTTTTTTAATAGTCATATTAACTTGTCCATCTTGACTATCGCCCCAGAAAATGAGGTGAGTCACACCAGCAGCAATGCTTTCTTTTTCTTGTGCGAACCCTTCTGTTCCAGAAACATTGATTAATACTTTTCCCGAAAGATTATCCCAGTTAGCAAGAGCATCCTCCCATGTCATTTCAGTATATCCTGTCGGTTTACCTTTCTTCGTTGTAAAGGTGATACGAGAACATATAGAACCGTTTGCAAAAGCATAAGCAGTATATTCCGTGCTAGAAGCCAATCCTGTAATAGTTACCTTATGTGCAGCAATGTCTGCCGGCGTTAATTTAGTTCCTGATTCAGGAACTCCTTCAGTAGAAAGAACACAAGCATATTCATCTACATCCACTGTTTCTTCCCAAGAGAATACAACCGAATTGGCTGTTATATCACTAATTGTAGATTCGATTTCCAAACCTGGGATGGTAACAGTCTGTGAACCACGCGGACTATTTCCATTATAAATAGTAATCGTATATTCTGTGAACGACTTTAAATTCTCAACCCATGCTTCACCGGCTGCAGCTTCTGTTGATGAAATAACTCGTGTAGTTGCTTCAGTGGCACCAGTTTCCATGATTTCGAAATGATCCACTGCCAATCCGGCTTCCCATGACATACGTACTTTTCCTTGACCTTCAGGCAAGTCTTCAGTAGTTGGAATATTCAGGATAGCTTCTGCTTTCACTGAAGCAAAAGTCTTTTTATAATTCACCCAGCGGGATTCCTTCTCTCCGGAAATAGATTTGATACGCATATAATAAGTCGTATTCACGGCAAGATTATCCAGTGTGTAAGGCGACTGTTTGATCCGGTTGGCAGGATCATTTCCATAAACTATATTGCCATTTTCTTCTGATCCCATCGGAGTTTCATCAGTCATCTCGTTAGGACTGATTTCGATAATGTAATAGTCTGTATTGGATGTTGAACTCCAAGTTACTACTGCTCTGGCTACTTTACTGTCCGTTTCTACACTGATTCCGTTTTCATCAGTTCCGAAAGGATGGCTATAAGAAGAGTCGATATCCCAATCACTTTTCTCTGTACACGAAGATACAGCCAAAGAGGCTAGGAGCATGAAAGCTCCCATTCCCAATATATTTTTTATATTCTTCATCATTTTACAATTTAAAGATTAATCCGAATAACCATAAGAGTTATGTAATTTACCGTTTGAGGTAGAGATGGTCGTAGAAGCTATCGGCAATAAATAACGATTCTTCACAGCCTTATTCAATCCGCCGGAAATACTAGGCAAGTTTACTTTCAGATTCTTCTGCTCTTTGTCGGTTGTTTCAGCACCGAAGAAGCTCTTGTTTTCGTATTCTCCACCTACTTTAGCACCAAATACAAGAGAAGACATATCAATGTACATCGGATTATCAGTGCGATATTTATAGTTCACATATTGCGGATATGTACCATTGTACACTGCGTCTGTATATTCATTTTTGAACTCATCTATTTTTTCGCTCAACAGGTTCCAACGGATTAGGTCGAACTTACGAACGCCTTCTCCTGCCAGTTCCCATGCGTTTTCGTCAACAATCGCATCGAAGAAGTCTTTTCCCATCAGTGCACTCCATGCTGCATCACGTTTGGTTGCATCGGTGAAAGCACGGTCGTGTACTTCTTTCAAGGCTGCTGTCGCTGTTAATGTACAGCCTTCGGCTGTTGCACCCTTGCCATAGAGCTCGTTTACTACTTCGGCATACATCAGCAATACTTGCGGATAACGCATTTTCACTACGTTGATACCCGAGCAAACTTTCTGATCGCTAGCCAATACTGCTGCATACCATTCAGAATTTTCCATCATCTTGCGATAATCCCATTTTCCACAATAAAGACCGAAAGGAGCATTTCCTAACATATATTCTTTAAACACTTTTGTATTCTTGTCTGTAGAAAGTTGTGAAATAGCACAAGTCAGATCACGGCGGATATCTCCTTCGCCAAACGACAGATAATAAGGAGCAGTCAGTTTCAACTTACCGGATGAGTTTCCTTTCGGACCGAATAGGGAACTTGCACCGTTTATACGATATCCGATAGTATATCCCAGTTCACCACTTTTGTTCAGTCCCATTGGAATCTCAAACAAATTTTCTTGATAAGTCTGGTCGAGTTGTCCAATATTAATTAAACGCCAGTACTCTTCTATTGATGGATTCAATTTGTGTTTTCCTGAACTGACAACAGCTGCCAGATGTTTTTCTGCCAATTCGAATAGTTCTCTGCGTTTCGTATCACTGCAACGTTGTGTTGGATAAGCAGCATCGCTGTTGTTTCCGGTGATATATCCATCTTTCGCTTGTTCGCGGATAGCATATCCGGCACGTGTCATTGCAATGTTAGCCAAGAGAGCATGAGCATAACCTTTGCTGACATGTTCGGTTGTATAACCATCTTCACCAGCCCAAGGCAAATATCCGATAGCTTCCTCAAGTTCGATCATTAATTCATCCATGATATCATCACGATCTGTCTTGCCAATGTAAACATTAGACAAGTCGCTGTTGGAAGATTCTGTTTTGAAAGGAATGTCGCCGAATAAGCGGATGAGATCAAAGTAAATCATCGCACGCAATGTCATAGCTTCTGCACGGAATCTCATCATGCTGGTGCGAGTTGCTCCAGCTTGTTGTATCAGTTGGCTGTTGTTGATACCATCTACCACCAGATTTGCATTTTCGATGACTCCGTACATGGCGTCCCATACTTTTGAAAGTTGTGACCATCCCGGATTAGCGTTGTAGTTCATGTTACCACGTTCGCTGGATGTGTTGCTTGCATCCGTACCCAAACCGTCAATCAGTTCGCAGTCGGTATTGGTTCCGGCAATGATAGGCAAGAAGTTAGAGTAAGTCTGGTCTTGCGTCAGGCTGCCGTAAACTTTATTAAGTGCCAATTCTGTATAATAGGCATTATTAAAAGTTGATTCATTATCTAGTTCAGATGGTGAAGTCTGACTCAAGAAGTCCGAACAGGAAGACAGGGCAATTAACCCCAGCCCCAGGAATAATGTCTTATATATTTTCATACGATCAATCCGTTTTAATGTGTTAATTAGAATGTAACGTTAATACCACCGACAAATGTGCGGCTCTTAGGATAAGCGGCGTAATCTATACCCGGAGTCATTGCATTTTTCTTGCTGCTTGTATCGACTTCTGGATCTGCTCCGCTGTAGTTAGTCCAACAGAACAGGTTATATCCTGTCAGATAGATTCTCACATTCTGCATAAACGCTCTCTTTACAATTGTTTTCGGAAGAGAGTATCCGATAGTAATGTTATTCAAACGCAGGAATGAAGCATTTTCTACTGCATAATCGGTCAGTTGCATGGTAGTAGCACTGCCCGGATTGTACATATTGGCGTTAGCGTTTATTTCATTCAGACGTAATCCTGCTGCAGTCATGTCTCCATAGGTGTTGAGGACATCTGTAGAACTGGATGACAGATTCAATCCTGTTTCCGGGTCAATCCAGGTGTAACGGTTGGATAGTCTGAAATCATTGTTTAAGTTATAACCGGTTCTTGAACCTGAACGGAAAGAAGAAGCCAGTTTTGTTCCGTTGACAATTACATTTCCAAGAGAGTAGTTGAAGAATACATTGAAATCGAAATTACCTACGCGGCCATCGAATCCAAAACCTCCGGTTGTAGGAGCGATAGTGTTACCCAAACGTTGTTTGAGAGGGTTACCATCTTTATCACATTCTAGCTTCAAACCACCCGGATAGTATTTACCACCAGTAACAGTAGGACTATAATCTTGCATTCCGTCTTTCAATCCCCATTCACTACCTGCCCAAACCAGTTCACCGGTAGGGTTGGTGACAGGATCATATACGGTGTAATATCCATTTGTTCTATATCCCCAAACTTCACCCAAACGTCCGCCTTTCTCCACACGGAAGTCTTCGTATTTAGCCATTGTACTACCTGACCAGTTACTGCTTTGCCAAGGAGAGTCTGTGTTCAGTTTATCAATACGGTTACGGTTGTAAGCGATGTTGGCATTGAAATTCAAAGAGAAGTTCTTTTTGTCGAATAAAACGGCACTTACTGATAATTCCACACCTTTGTTAGAGGTCTGTCCGAAGTTTTTGTACTGATAGTTATAACCGGAGAGAGAAGGGATCTCTGTACGCATCAATAAGTCTCTGGTTGTATTCCAATAAAAGTCGATAGCACCGGAGATACGGTTGTTCCAGAACCCATAGTCAATACCGATGTTACGGGTTACTGTCGTTTCCCATTTCAAATCGGGGTTATATAAATTGGTTCCATGTTCCAACATGGTAGTGCTTTCTCCATTAAAGAATGGGTTACGTGCATCATTACCTCCTAAAGAGTAAGTTGTAGCAAGCAAACCGGAATTGATACGGTTGTTACCGGCAGTACCGAAGCTCAAACGCAGTTTCAAGGCTGACAGCCAGTCATGAGTGTTACTCATAAAAGCTTCATCAGAGACGCGCCATGCCAAAGCTGCTGACGGGAAAATACCCCAACGGTTTCCTGAACCGAATTTGCTCGAACCGTCTGCACGTACTGTAACAGCAAGCAGGTATTTATCCATCATATTATAGTTTACGCGACCAAAGAATGATAGTATGTTCTCTTTTGCAGCAATAGTAGACTGGTTAGCTAAAGCTTTTCCAGAACCGATGTTTGCTTTCATATCATCAAAATTCATAGTCACAGGGAAAGCTACAGATACGTTTTCAATAGATTTCTTTTGGCTGCTGCTTACTTCATGTCCTATCAATACGTTGAGTTTGTCACGGCCTTTAAATAGCTTTTTGTTATCATAGGTCAATGTGTTGGCATTACGCCAGCTCATGGTCTTTTCTCTTAACAGATAAGCTTGTGGCTGACCGTTATATCCATATTTAGAATTAGACACTGCGTCTACTCCCCAATATTGCTCTGTATCATCAAACTTCCATCCATATCCGAATTCAGAACGGAAAGTCCAGTTCTTGAATGGTTTCCAGTTTAAACCTACATTGTAGTTCTGATTGAAAGTATTACGTGTCTTGTCAGTTGCAAGCAAACGTTCCAGCGGAGATTTCTGTTGTGCCGAACTGTTTTCTTCGTCATCGTCACTGTATTTTAGTGAGTCAACCGGGCGGAATACGGCAGCATTGGCTATGGTTGAATTAGCAGCATTAGATTCGTTGGTATCAGCGCCACCACCTAAACCGTCAATGGTAGAGTAGCTTAACCGGGCATTAAAGTCCAGTGTCATCCATTTATTCAGTTCAGATTTAATTTTTGCATTTACATTGTCTTTTTTAAAACCGGAATTAAGCATAATGCTTTTTTCTTCATTATGAGCATAGCTGACACTATAAGTCATTTGCTTGGTTCCGCCACTTACATTAATGTTATATTGTTGCTGGTTTCCGGTACGTCCGAACATCTCGTCTTGATAGTCAGTACCATCGATAGAACGCCAAATATCCATATCTGCAAAGTTTCCATAGTCTAAAGAACCAATTTCACGCTGATAAGCAACGAAATCGTAAGGGCTTAAAACTTCAGTCAATTTAGTAACTTGTTTAAAACCGAAAGAAGCACCAAAATCTACTTGCGTCTTACCTTCTTTTCCACTCTTAGTAGTGATAATGATTACACCATTGGCACCACGAGCACCATAAATTGCAGTGGAAGAAGCATCCTTCAAGACGTCAATAGTTTGAATTTCCGAGGGAGCGATATCACTAATGCTTGAAACAGGGAAACCGTCTACAATATATAAAGGAGAGTTATCCTGTGATAATGAGCCACCACCACGAACACGAATCTTTATATCTGCATCGGGAGAACCTTCAGTAGTAGTAACACTAACTCCGGCAAGTTTACCAGTAAGAGCTTCAGATGCACTTGCTACTGGAACAGCTGCTAAGTCTTTGGCACTGACAGAGGCTACAGAACCGGTTAAATCTCTTTTATTAACTGTACCATAACCAATTACTACGACTTCATCCAAAGCTTTGGAATCATCGACCATTTGTACATTAATTGTTTTTCTACCTTGAACGGCTACTTCTTGAGTTTTCATACCGATGTATGAAATAACCAATGTCTTTTTGCCATCAACTTTAATAGAAAAGTTACCATCTAAATCTGTAATCGTACCGTTGGATGTATTACCTTTTTCTACAACAGAGGCCCCGATAACAGGCTCTCCGCTGGTGTCTTTCACGTTACCTTTTACAGTAATCGTTTGCGCAGATACGCTAAGCGATATTGCCGAAAACAGTATAAGCAATAAAGAGCGCATGTTTTTCACTTTGTTAGACATTCTTTGCATGTTTATTAATTAATGGTTGTTGTTTGATATTTCATAAAACTCCGATGAGAGTTCATTCATCGCTACAAAAGTATGAGAATGAAGATACAGTGATGTGCAATATTTGTTTTTCACCTCGTATTTTTTGTTTTTTAGTTTGCTACAAGGTGTAGTAATTAGCTTTGAAGGGTGTTATTTGTCTTCTAAAGGCCGACAAATATACGCATCAGAGATTTATAATTTGATTTTTTCACCGGTTTTTATCCGGTATTCATCGGAATTTATACCGGAAATCAACAGAAAAGGCTGTAGAAGCAGTGGGAAATGATGTATCTTTGAACCATTAATCAATTAATAATAGAGACAATGGAAGAGAAACAAAAATTTCCCACTGCTACAGGCTTTTCCGGTAAAATACTGATAGCTTCGCTTTTTATCCTTTCCGGGATTCTGCTGTTTGCCCGTAATATGGGATGGATTACATCTGAAGTCTTCGATATGATCGTGTCCTGGCATTCACTCCTTATTATATTAGGTATATATTCTATGATTCGCCGCCATTTCATCGGTGGAATCATCCTTTTGCTGATAGGTGTGTATTTTTTGATTGGAGGGCTTTCATGGTTGCCTGAAAATTCGCAGGCAATGGTATGGCCTATCGCTCTGATAACAGCAGGTGTCTTATTCTTTTTTAAATCCGGCAAGAACAGGCGGGGGCACTGGGCGCACCATCATGCCATGCAGCACCGTCAGAAGTGGATGAAGATGCATCAGGGACAACCCGGCATGAACTTTGAAAGTGAACAACAGCAGTCAGAGTCAGTAGATGGTTTTCTACGTGCCGAGAATGTTTGGGGAGCTGCCCGTCACGTGGTACTTGACGAATTGTTTAAAGGAGCTGTTATTCGCACATCCTTCGGAGGAACAACGATTGATTTGCGCCATACCCATATTGCACCCGGAGAAACATACATAGATTTGGATTGCAGTTGGGGAGGAGTTGAGATATACGTTCCTTCTGACTGGAAAGTCGTGTTTAAATGCAATGCTTTCTTTGGAGGATGTGATGATAAACGTTGGCAGAATGGAAATATAAATAAGGAGAGTGTGCTGGTAATTCGGGGAACACTTTCTTTCGGAGGCTTGGAGGTTAAAGGCTAGCGTATGAAAGCACATCCGATTATAGAATCTCCTTTTCGTTGGATTCCGATGCTGGTGCTGGCATTGATTCTGGTTGTATTCCAAGTAGCTTTAGTCTGTGGATACACCGGAAACGATTATCTTCCCGCTTTGGTAGATGGAATAGTAACGATCGGTTGGTTGGCGGCTATCGCCTATCTGGCATGGTTTGTGGTCGGTCTTGTCTCGTTGTTCCAGACGGATGTAATTATGATTATCGTTGGAAGTCTGCTTTGGCTGGCAGGAAGTTTTATGGTCTGTGACATAATGGTGAGAATTGTAGGAGTGTCCTATGTTCCTTTTGCGCAGACAATCCCTTTCCGGTTATTGTTCGGACTACCGGTTTTAATTGCCATTACTCTATGGTACCGCTTGATAGTCACAAAAGAAGAAGTACAAAACCAGGAACTGGAAAAAGAACTGGCTGTACATCAGGTGAATGTGGCTGAACAGCAGGAAGAATCACCCATTGAATGGATAGATCGTATTACAGTGAAAGACGGCTCCCGGATTCATTTGGTGAAGGCAGACGAATTGATTTACATACAAGCATGTGGAGATTATGTGATGCTGATAACCCCCACAGGCGAATACTTGAAAGAGCAGACCATGAAGTATTTTGAAACTCATCTCTCTCCGGATACATTTGTTCGGGTGCATCGTTCTACGATTGTGAATGTTACGCAGATTTCCCGGGTCGAGCTTTTCGGAAAAGAAACCTATCAGTTACTATTGAAGAATGGAGTGAAACTTCGGGTTAGCCTTTCCGGTTACCGGTTGCTGAAAGAACGATTGGGGATATAGATAGAATCTACCTGATGACTGGATATTAATTTCTAAATGGTTTGATGGAAAAGATAGACTCACAAGACAAATAGTAACTGGATAACTTTCGTTTAATAGGATTATTTTTGTACTTATACTCCCTGAATGTTAGATGATAACATTCAGGGAGTAGGACGTTTATATGTATCTGTATAGGTAATGTGTATTATTTGAACCAAGTCCGTTTTTTACTCCTTTTCTACTAAATCTTACTCTTTGTTTCTCATCTATTTTCTCAAATTTGCACTCGTGAAAGACTAGAGAATTTACTTTAGTGAGAATAGAACCATAAATGTATAATGAAAATCTAATCAAATGAGAAACATGAATTTATTGCGCCTGATAGTAAAGCCTCCTTAGAATTTTATTTTCCTTTTATAAAAAGGCAATAGAATTATCACTTATAATTATATTTTTAAAACTATACAAACTAATATTTATGAAACATCTAATTAATACATTTCTTGTATTGTGTCTGTTTCTTGTCTCTTGTTCGCAGAACTCGGATGAGGAATGGAATTCTGATACTTCAAATGTACCTGAAGTTCAAACCGTTGGTTTCCGTTTTACAAGAGCAAGCCTTGAAACGTTTGCTGCTCATGGAATAACCGAAATTGGTATTTATGTGTATTTGTCAGATTCTCTGGTTTATGGAGAGAATCTTCCTTTGAATGACGGTAATTTGGAAGTGGACGTTCCTTTAGGAGAAAGACTTCAAACATTTGCCGTGGCTAATGCAGACCGTTTGGAAAGAACAGATAGTCTTTCTAAAGTGATTCTTTACCAAGATTTACAGGCTCAAAAAGAAATTTATCTTTCGGAAGTGACCGAGTTCATGTCAGATCGGACGGTCAGCCGGGTAAACTTGGAATTAAAAAGAATTGTGGGGCAAGCTACTTTTCAACCAGCCGAAAGCGGAGAAGATATTGCGGCTATTACTCAATTTGACAGGCTGAACATGGTATTTACCAATGTTGGCATCGGTTATATGGTGAACACTGGCGAGTGTATACAAGAAGATGTGGAAGTCAGTGCAGATCTTGCATCAGGTTTCAGTGCATCCGTTTATTCTTTTCCGACTACCGGTCAGAATTCTACCGGACTAGATCTTATTTATATAAAGGATGGGCAAGAAGTGAATCGTACAAAGCGTGTATTAGATACGAATATCACATTTGAAACTTCTAAACATACGGTAGTCAGCATACCGGTTCTGGACGAAAGTTATTTGCAGGAGTCTTTTACTCGTAATCGTATATTAAAGACTGCTATTAATCAAGGATTGACTATCAAGGAATATAATTTTTAATTGAAAGCTTTATGAAGAAAAATATACTATATTCTTTAGTGGGATTAGCCGTCCTGTTTGGTATGTCTGCCTGTTCGGAAGACAGATATGAAACTTCTGTCGTGAAGCAGATCGAGTTGTTTTTGAATGATGATGAATGGTTTGTGAATGTGGGAATTAATACAAAGCCGCTTTTCATCTATAATGCCGGTAGCGGAGAGTATGTGGCGAATTATACTTCTCATTATCGTTTTCCGTTGGAGAATGGCACTTATAAGGTGGTGGCTACTCCTTCTCCTGAACAGTTGATTCCCTCGCCTGTCAATTTGAATGAACTGGTTATCGAGCAAGACCCCGAAGCTAGAAGAAAGGTGGAAATCTCCTCTCCGGTAGAGTACAGTTCGCCTTTCGATACTCCTTTGAGTATCCGTATGTATAGCCGTACCGGTGTACTCCGGTTGAGAGCGACGGATAAAAAGTCCGACAAGAGTTATTCGACGGTACGTGCCATTGTTTCTGCTCCTATATCGGGCTATCGTGTGGCGGATGCCTCTTTCATAGAGTCACCGGTCGAATTGGTGCGCGACAGAGCTACCTCCACTGGTGGTGTAAACTATACGGATGATTTTGTCACTTTTGAAACCTCTACTATCGGGCAGGCAGTAAATGTCCGTATCGATTATTTGGACAATCAGGGAAATGTCATTCAATCCAAGCCGATGGACGGTTCTTTCCCTATTCATCCTAATGATACGACACAAATTGATTTCCCGTTAAATGATACGGAACACCCGATTATTCAAGATTACACGGTAACTATACTTTCTGAAGGCTGGAATGAAGAAACTGTAGTTCCGGAGGTGCCGATTATTGTACCGGAAGGATATACTTATGCAGCTCCCGGCACTAATTTGCGCAACCTTTGCAATGAAATGTTCGATAATGAGGAAGTGACAGAAGTACGACTTTTCCTGAAAGCAGGAACTACCTATGAACTTGGCCGTTTGGAAATAAAGAAGCCGCTTTCAATACTAGGACAAGAGCCTTCGACAGGCGAAACACGGACCGTTATGAACATGGGTAATGCCTCTATCAATGGAGAGTTGGATTATTTACGTTTCGAAGGCATGGATATTAATGTCACGGACGACTATATGTTCAGACTGGCGCAACTTTCTTTCCATGTAAAAGAACTGACAGTTAAGAGTTGTGATATAAACGGCCTGCGACGTAGTATGTGGTATGCCGAGATTTCAACAGACGATCAGCAAATAGTGGATCATTTTGTATTGGATGACTGCCGGTTACTGAACTTCAATGCCGGTGACAGGAATTATTCGATGATAAGTCTGGGAAACAATAATCCGATTTATAATATTACTATACGAAATTCTACGGTTCATACTGTGACACAGGGCTTGAGAAACACGTTAATCGGCGGAACCAGAAACCAAAAAGAGAATATGAATATTACGTTAGAGAATAGTACATTCGTCCGTTTAGGTCCTGCCAATATGACTTTCTTTGATTTGCGTACAGGTAGTGCAATGACGGAATTGAAATTGACAGTTAAGAATTGTCTCTTCTCAGGAACCACAGAATCGGGACAAGGAAGATGGATGTATCTTGATGGAAAAGTGGTGAAAGATTTTTCTGATAACTATCGCACCAGTGATTTTGTCCTAAGTAACTGGGGAGTTGATACAGTTGAAGTACCTGTTGCTACGGTAACTAAAGACGAATTGTTCGAAGATGCCGCAACCGGAAATCTGATTGTCAAAGATAAGAGTTCGGAGGTATACACGAAACGTATCGGAGATCCGCATTGGCTTGAGTAATATAAAAAACAGATAAAGAATTAATACATGAAATCATTTATATTCATATTACTATTATCTTGTGTATTTGGGGCATGTAGTTCCTCGGATGAGGCTGATGAAGCATTGATTGCCAATTCATTGGAACTATCCAAAGAGAGTGTAAAACTTTCTAATATACAAGGATCATATACTGTCTCTGTGACGGCCACCGGTGAATGGAGTGCTTCCGTGACAAGTGGCGGAGATTGGTTGAGCATTTCCCGCTCAACTGGTAACGGCAGTGCCGACTTGCGCCTGTTTTTTACAGACAATACGCAAGGAGAGAAACGCGAAGGCATGATTAAAGTCGTGCAGGAGTCGGGAAACACTACCATTGAAAAAGAAATTGCCGTAGAGCAATTAGGAGGAGACCCGGATATATTACTTGATTATTCAAAAGAAAAACTCTCCTTCAGAGGAGGAGAGTTCTCTGTTACGGTAGTGGCTAATGTAGACTGGGAGGTATCGATTGACGAAGAATGCGCTTCTTGGATACGGCCTGTAGAAGAAGATGCTTTGGGAAGAACACGTGCTTTTACAAGTAATGAACGCATTTTTTCCATATCACCGAATAACGGATTGGAAAGAGTAGGAAAAATTGTTTTCAAGACTACCGGTGATTATGTACTTGATAGAACCGTTGAGTTGACTCAAGAAGTATCACAAGCCTTTCTTGAACTGACGACAAAAGAATTTGTCCTGCCTTATCGTTACCAAATGCTGTCGATTCCCGTTGATTTAGGAGAATTTGACGGTGCCGAATACACGATTGAAACAGGAGAATCCTGGATTACTTGGGATCGGGAAGCCTCTACCTCTTCACAGATTGTACTGCAAATAGAAGATAATGAAACGGACTTTCCTCGAAATGCTAAAGTAACAGTGAAAAATGTCACATTGGAAGAAACTGTTGATATTCTCCAGTATGGTAAAGCCAATATGACTATCGGTGACGATGCAGCTACTTTATTGGCATTTCCCGGAGCGGAAGGCTTTGGACGTGTCACTACCGGTGGACGTGGCGGAAAAGTGTATCATGTGACCACTTTGGAAGACGGTGAGCAGGAAGGAACCTTACGCTATGCCATCAATCAGCGGGACACCCGTACCATTGTGTTCGATGTGGCAGGTACGATTTTCCTGAAAAGTGATTTGAGGATTCGATATGGTAATCTGACTATTGCCGGGCAAACAGCCCCCGGACAAGGAATTTGTATTGCCAGCTATCCGGTAGTTCTGGCAGCGGATAATATCATTCTTCGTTATTTGCGTTTTCGTGTCGGTAATGAGAGTGGCGGTGAGCCTGACGGATTGGGAGGCATGGAAAATACCAACGTTATTGTAGACCATTGCTCCATTAGTTGGAGTGTTGACGAGTGCTTATCAGTATATGGTGGAGAAAACCTGACTGTTCAATGGTGTATTGCTTCGGAAAGTCTCCGTACAGCAGGACACGGCAAAGGTACGCATGGTTACGGTGGAAACTGGGGAGGTACGAATGTGTCTTATCATCATAATTTATTGGCACATCACGGAAGCCGCGTGCCCCGTCTTGGCCCTCGTCCTAAAACACAGGAGAACGAATATATGGATATGCGTAACAATGTGTTCTACAATTGGGGTGGAAACGGTTGTTATGGCGGTGAAGGTATGAACGTGAACATAGTGAACAACTATTATAAGCCGGGACCGGCAACTCCGAACAATTATGTCCGTTATCGGATTGCCGGAATTGGAGTCCGCACTTATGATTATTGTCATGAGGAAGATGGAACACCGAATGCATGGTTCCCGATGATGCACAAATGGGGTACGTTCTATGTAGATGGCAACGTGGTAGAAGGCAATGCCGAGGTGACAGCGGACAATTGGACGCAAGGTATCTATGGGCAAATTGATAACTCGAGATGTGACGATACGTTCAATGACCAGGTAAAAGCAGAAATGCATCTCACCACTCCTTTGGCAACCGGTAGAGTAACCACTCATTCTGCACAGCAGGCCTTTGATCTTGTAGTTGATTATGCAGGATGCTCGAAGGGACGTGATCTGATTGACGACCGAATTGCCATGGAAACCCGGAACGGAACAGCAACCTACATCGGTAGTGTGACTCCCAATGCGGGAGATTCACCGGGGCTGATCGATCTTCCGGATGATGTGAAACCTGCGGGTGCGGTGAGTGCCTGGCCGGAGCTATCGGGTAACGGTATATCATCTGCAAACTTGAAAGATACGGATGGAGACGGAATACCTGATATTTGGGAAGATGCGTATGGGCTGGATAAAGAGAATTCGGCAGACGCTTCCGGTTTCACGCTTAATTCCCGCTACTCAAATCTGGAGGTTTATCTCCACAATCTGGTACAGCACATTGTTCATGCCCAAATTCAGGGAGGAACAGTGGAATAAAAGCTGTCTACTTAAATATGTAACTAAAAACTTATACTGTAATGAATAAAATTATCATAAGTATTTTTACTCTCCTACTGGTGGCGGTAGGCACTTCCGCCCAGGTTGTGACCGGTACGGTGACAGATGATTTGGGACCTGTTATCGGAGCTGCGGTGATGGTAGAAGGAACAACCATTGGAGCTACGACAGATCTTGACGGGAATTTTTCTATCAATGTTCCCAATGCGAAAACCGCTGTACTGGTGGTTCGCTACGTCGGGATGAATGAAATAAAAGAGCCATTGAAAGGGCGTACATCAGGTATTCTTATTAAGATGACAGAAGCAGTCGGACAGTTGGACGATGTGGTTGTGATAGGCTATGGCACTCAAAAGAGGGGAAATTTGACCGGTGCAATTGCCAGTGTGTCAGGAAAGGTATTGGAGAAGGTTCCGACAGCTTCAGTGGCTGAAGCCATGGTCGGAAAACTTCCGGGTGTACAGATTACTTCCGTAGACGGTTCGCCGGATGCAGAAATAAAGATTCTTGTTCGTGGTGGAGGATCTATTACGCAGGATAACACTCCGCTTATTTTGGTGGATGGTTTTGAAGTTGGAAGCCTGAATGATATTCCTCCCACTGATGTGGAGTCTATCGAAGTATTGAAAGATGCTGCTTCAACAGCAATCTATGGTGCCCGTGGTGCGAACGGCGTTATTCTTGTTACCACTAAAAAGCCAATGGAAGGACGGGTGAGCATCAATGTAAATGCTTACCTGCAAACCAAGACTTTGTCGAACAAACTGGATGTCATGGACCCGTATGAGTTCGTACTGATGCAGTATGAATACGAGCGTCAGAGAAGTTCTAATCCTACCGGCTTTTTTGATAGGTATGGCAGGGCCAATGAACTGTATATTTATCAGGGTGACGAAGGTACGGATTGGCAAGATGAAGTGTTCGGTACCAATCCGGTAGCTAAGTATGTAGATATCAGCCTGAATGGAGGTACGGAGAAAACGAAATATAAATTCTCTTTTATCCATCAGGATCAGCCAAGTGTAATGGTGAACAACGGACTGAAGCAGAACAACCTGAATATGACGTTGAATACTAAGATTCTTGATAAACTGACCTTTGAATATCGTACGCGTGTGGTACATAAAGTGGTGGACGGTTCCGGAACGGAAGGAGTGAGCTTGCTTTCTGCACTCCGTCAAGCTCCTACAAGGGGATTGGACGAATACATGACCTTGCCGGAAGATAATACCTATTTCGATCCGGAGTCCTACGATGAAGAGGTACGTTTTAATCCGATAGAGGAATCGGAGAGAAACTACCGGAAACGAATTTCAAAAACGTTCAATACGATGGGAGCATTGACTTGGGATATTTTGAAAGGACTGACTTTCCGTTCGGAATTTGGTTATGAATATAGTACAACAGAGAATCGTCGTTTCTGGGGAATAGATACCGGCACGGCCCGGAGCCATAACAATCAGCCGTTTGTAGAATGGGGAATGAGTCAGAATTCCAAATGGCAATTAAGCAATGTGTTGAATTACAACTTCATGTTGAATGATGTACATGACTTCCGCTTAATGATCGGACAGGAAATGAAACATAATGTTACAAAAGGCAAGACATATACTACCCGTTATTTCCCAGCCAATACTACAGCGGAGAAGGCGTTTGATAACTTGGCGTTGGGTACGCCTTATGAGAATTCTTCTTCAGCGGGATCTCCTTCGCGTATAGCTTCTTTCTTTGGCCGTATCAACTATGGATATGAAGATAAATATCTGGCGACATTGACGTTGCGTGCCGATGGCTCTACAAAATTTGCTTCCGGCAATCGTTGGGGATTTTTCCCGGCAGCTGCTATTGCCTGGCGTATGTCTAATGAGGATTTTCTGAAAGACAGCCCGATTGTTTCCAACTTGAAATTGAGGTTGAGCTACGGTACGTCCGGTAACGACCGGATTCCTGCCGACCTGTATGCCAAATATTATGGGGTAAGCAGTAACCGTCCGGCGGGATGGGGAGAAATTTCCCGTTACTATTATCGTTTCTACAATACCAGTTATCTTTATAATCCGGATGTGAAGTGGGAAACAACGATCACTCGAAACTTGGGTGTGGACTTCGGTTTCTTCAAAGAAAGATTGAGCGGTTCGCTTGATATTTACTGGAATACAGTAAAAGATTTGCTCGTTCCTTCGGATATTCCCGGCTATACTGGTTATACGAGTCTCATGAGCAACGTAGGGCAGACCTCCAACAAAGGTATTGAACTTTCATTGACAGGATATATTATTGAAACCAACGATTTTAGTTTAAATGCAACTTTTAATATCGGTCATAATAAGAACAAAATCGATAAACTGTCGAGTGGAGAAAATGAATGGATTCTGTCTTCCGGATGGGCAGGGACACAGTTGCTCAATACCGATGATTACCGGGCACGCGTAGGCGGAACCAGCGGTCTTATCTACGGATTTGTGAATGACAGCTTTTATACAATGAATGATTTCGAGTCATTTGATTCTACAGCCAGAACATGGAAGCTAAAAGACGGAGTAGTGGACTCCAGCCCGTTGTCGGGAACACCACGTCCGGGTAATGCTAAATTCAAGAAGTTGACTCCGGTGGATGAGAATAGTGCTAATCCTTATCAGATTACGGATGACGACCGTACTGTCATTGGTGAAACGACTCCTAAGTTCTCGGGAGGATTCGGACTGAACGCTACCTATAAAGGTTTTGATTTGAGTATGTTTTTTAACTTCATGTATGGTTTTGATGTGTATAATGCAAATAAAATCATGATGACTACCTGGTATGATAATAGTGGCAATAATCTTAGTATGGATGTTGCTTCCGACAAGCGTTGGCGTAATTTTGATGATATGGGAAATGAAATCCGTTACAATCCGGAAGCATTGGCGAAGTTCAACGAGAATGCAACGATGTGGAATCCTACCTCTATCGGACGTCCCATTGCGATGTCGTATGCTATTGAAGACGGTTCATTCTTACGTTTGAATACTCTTACACTAGGATATACTCTCCCACAGGCATGGACTCGTAAAGCCGGATTGAACAAAGTGCGTTTTTATATGTCGGGCTATAATCTTTGGACAATCACAGGTTATTCCGGCTACGATCCTGAAGTAAATATCGCTACCGGATTAACACCGAATATCGATCATGATGCTTATCCGAGAAGCCGTACTTACACTTTTGGCGTGCAACTGACATTTTAACAATTAATACAGAAGAACTATGAATAAGAAATTAATATATTCGGCTATTGTTTGCCTGGGACTGTCGATGTCTTCCTGCAATGACTTTCTGGATGTGGAACCTCCGGCAGGATTTACTCCCGAGTATCTTTTCGAGTCGGAAGATGAAATCAATTCTTTGATTACTAATGTTTATTCGGCAATGACCAGAGATCAGATATATGGAGGAGCATTTGCCTACAATTTAAATACGAATACAGATGTAGAGATGTCTTCTTTCAGCAATAATACGGTCAACTCTGCCGGATCGGACATCGGTTGTTTTGATGTGAAGCCTTATTGGAGCACTCTGAACGATACATGGAATGCTGTTTATTCTGCCATTAATGTGTCTAATGACATCATTGAGGGAATTGAAAACTCTCCTTTGTATTTGCAAGGCAGAGCCAGCGAACAGTTGAAACACATGTACGGAGAGATTAAAACCCTCCGGGCTACGCTTTATCTGGATTTGATCCGTACGTTTGGAGATGTGGTATTTGTTACAAAACCGTCAGAGTCTACTGATAACTTTCAGGTAGGAGTGACAGACCGCAACGAGATTCTGGAGTTTCTGATTGAAGATCTAATCAGTGTGGAGCCGGGTATGAAATATGCTGCCGATCTGGATTACGGTGTGGAACGTGCTTCCAGAGAATATTGCCAGGGATTGATCGGGCTGCCAGGGCGAACGCTCAATAACTTGTACATGTTAATTTAGCTTTTATTATTCCCTAAATAGATAGTTTTTTTCCTGTATTTTTCAATATCTTCTGTTCCTATTCTCTGTGTGAATATAATTCATTACATTTGCATATCTACTATATTAATCCCTACCGCAATATGACCATTCAAGCCTTTTCAGCTATAATTCCTGATGTAAGAGATGATAAGAATAAAATATATCAGTCTAACGAAATAGTGTTCATCGCCCTAGTCTC
>NZ_GG774796.1:0-139150 GCF_000163675.1 Bacteroides sp. D22
GAGGGTTCAACGCCGCCATAATAATCACGGACCACATCTGCCTTGGCTTGTTTAACGCTATAGCCCCGTCTGGACATCCAGGAACTCATACCACCAAAAGTGGTATGCTGATCGCGGCAAACATCGGCTAAAGAACAATTGTAGTCTACTTTCAATACTTCAAGGAAATGTTTCCAAGTTTTTCCAAATCGATTTTCTGCTAAATCCATAATGCTTCATTTTTATACATCGCAAAAATATAAGAATGAAAAAAGGGCGACAAGATAGAATCGCGGAGACGCTTACAGCGGTAACGAATGATTTTACCTTATTTCAATCCTCGCTTTCACCCGTAATTCTCTCATTCATAACAGTTTCGGCTATAAGGTGAAATCGGTGAAACTTATGAATTAAAAGTTCATGTTACTGATCCGTATTAATAATAATTGTGATCTACTCATACATAAAGAAATCCCCTGTCGGACTAGCCGGCAGGGGATTCTGTCATTAATCAAATTAAGCTCTCGCTATTGAAATCTAGCAATTTCTAGTCTTTTAATTTTGCGATGATGAAGTCGCGGTTCAAGCGGGCGATGTTGCTGATAGAGATGTTCTTCGGACATTCAGCTTCACAAGCACGAGTGTTTGTACAGTTACCGAATCCCAGTTCGTCCATCTTTGACAACATAGCTTTTGCCCGACGCAAAGCTTCCGGTTTACCTTGCGGCAGCAAGTTCAACTGGCTGACTTTTGCAGAAACGAACAACATAGCAGAACCATTCTTACATGCAGCTACACAAGCACCGCAACCGATACAAGAAGCAGCATCCATAGCTTCGTCAGCGATAGGTTTCGCAATCAGGATAGCGTTAGCATCCTGCGGAGCACCTGTGCGTACGCTTACATAACCACCAGCTTGCATAATCTTGTCGTATGCAGTACGGTCTACCATCAAATCCTTGATGACAGGGAAACCAGCCGAACGCCAAGGTTCAACAGTGATGGTATCACCGTCGTTGAAACGACGCATATAGATTTGGCAAGTAGTAGCACCTGTTGCAGGACCGTGCGGGTGTCCGTTGATGTAAAGAGAACACATACCGCAAATACCTTCGCGGCAGTCATGGTCGAATACTACCGGTTCTTTTCTTTCGCTGATGAGCTGTTCGTTCAGAATATCCAGCATTTCGAGGAAGGAAGTATCGCCAGGGATATCTTTCATTTGGTAGGTTTCAAAAGCACCTTTAGCCTTCGGACCAGCTTGGCGCCATACCTTCAGTGTAAATGATATATTTTTATCCATTTTCTTCTAATTCTTTTAAATGTTTAACTTCACCGATTAGCTCTTGTAGTTACGGGTTTGAACCTTGATAGCTTCGTATACCAACGGCTCTTTGTATAATACCGGAGCTTTTTCATCGTCACCTTGATATTCCCAACATGCTACATAGAAGAAGTTTTCGTCATCACGTTTAGCTTCTCCTTCTTCAGTCTGGTATTCTTCACGGAAGTGACCACCACAACTTTCGTTACGGTTCAATGCATCGTAAGCAACAAGCTCACCCATAGTGATGAAGTCGTACAGACGGATTGCTTTGTCAAGCTCTACGTTCATACCTTCCTTAGAACCGGGGATAAACAAGTTCGTTTCGAATTCCTTGCGGATTTCTTTCAGTTCGGCGATACCTTTCTTCAGGCCTTCTGCCGTACGTCCCATACCTACATATTCCCACATGACATGACCCAGTTTCTTGTGGATAGAATCAACAGATTCTTTACCCTGGATGCTCATGAACTTGTCAATCTTAGCTTGAACTGCTTTTTCAGCTTCAGCAAATTCAGGAAGATCGGTAGAGAAACGAGGAACAGTGATCTGGTCTGCCAGATAGTTCTGGATAGTGTAAGGCAATACGAAGTAACCGTCAGCCAAACCTTGCATCAATGCAGAAGCACCGAGGCGGTTTGCACCATGGTCGGAGAAGTTACATTCACCGATAGCGAACAGACCCTTGATAGTGGTTTGCAGTTCGTAGTCTACCCAGATACCACCCATTGTATAGTGGATAGCCGGATAAATCATCATCGGGTTATAATATTTCACACCACTGATTTCTTTAGCCAGTTCGCCCGGATTAACATCAGTGATTTCTTCGTACATATCGAAGAGGTTACCATAACGTTGAAGAACAACGTCGATACCCAAACGGTTGATAGCTTCAGAGAAGTCGAGGAATACGGCCAAACCTGTGTTGTTTACACCGAAACCAGCGTCGCAACGTTCTTTAGCGGCACGGCTGGCAACGTCACGCGGAACCAGGTTACCGAATGCCGGATAGCGGCGTTCCAAATAATAGTCGCGGTCTTCTTCCGGAATATCACTTCCTTTGATTTCGCCTTTCTGGAGTTTTACAGCATCTTCTTTCTTCTTCGGAACCCAGATACGACCGTCGTTACGGAGAGATTCAGACATCAAAGTCAGCTTAGACTGCTTGTCACCATGTACCGGAATACAAGTCGGGTGAATCTGAACGTATGCAGGATTTGCGAATACAGCACCCTTGCGGTAGCAAGAGATAGCAGCTGTACAGTTACAACCCATAGCGTTAGTAGACAGGAAGTAAGCGTTACCATAACCACCAGTAGCGATTACTACAGCGTGAGCGGCGAAACGTTCCAATTCGCCTGTTACAAGATTTTTTGCGATGATACCGCGGGCACGTCCGTCAACGATGACAACATCCTGCATTTCGTAGCGGGTATACAGTTTAACAGTACCTACGTTTACCTGACGGCTCAATGCAGAGTAAGCACCCAGCAGCAACTGCTGACCAGTCTGGCCTTTAGCGTAGAAAGTACGGGATACCTGTGCGCCACCGAAAGAACGGTTATCTAGTGTACCGCCATATTCGCGAGCGAAAGGAACACCTTGCGCTACACATTGGTCGATGATAGCGTTAGACACTTCAGCCAAACGATATACGTTTGCTTCACGGGCACGATAGTCGCCACCTTTTACAGTATCGTAGAACAGACGGTAAACCGAGTCACCATCATTTTGATAATTCTTTGCAGCATTGATACCACCCTGTGCAGCGATAGAGTGTGCACGACGGGGAGAATCCTGAATACAGAAATTGAATACTCTGAAACCCATTTCACCAAGTGAAGCAGCGGCAGAAGCACCTGCCAGACCCGTACCCACAACGATGATGTCCAAACGACGTTTATTAGCGGGGTTCACCAATTTCTGGTGAGCTTTATAGTTGGTCCATTTCTCAGCCACCGGGCCTTCTGGAATTTTTGAATCTATCTTGATCATAATATTATTTACAATTTAATCATTTACAATTTACTATTTAGCAAGCACCGCCACAAATCAGTGTTTTCACGAAGAATACCACTACTACCAGTGCGAAACCGAGTACAACAATCGTAGAATAGATGTTAGAAATACATTTCCAACGATTGATCCATACTTTGTTGTTCCATCCCAGTGATTGCATAGAGCTCCAGAAACCGTGAGTCAGGTGGAACCACAAAGCAAACAGCCAAACGAGGTAAAGAACTACGTAAACCGGGCTAGAGAAAGTCTGCTGGATGTGATAAGCACCGTTAGCGGCATAAGCCAGCGTCAGTGTATCAGCGTGCATGCCCATGTTGTGCATCAGTTCCGGCAACTGCATTTTTGCCCAGAAGTTGAAGAGGTGCAAACCAAGACCTACGATGACGATCAGACCCAGCACCAACATGTTTTGAGATGCCCATTCTACAGTTTTCGGTTTGTCAACCACTGCATAGCGTTCGCTACCACGCGCTTTGCGATTCTGCATGGTCAGCCAGAATGCGTAGATGATGTGAATCACGAAAAGAGCAGCCAGTCCTGCGGTAGCCACTAATGCATACCAGTTTGCTCCCAGGAACTCACAAATCATGTTGTAACCATCAGCCGAGATGATCGCAACCAAGTTCATCGCCATGTGAAATGTTAGAAACAGGACAAGGGCGATACCGGTAACGCTCATCACCACTTTCCTTCCTACAGATGAATTACTTAACCACATAAATGATTGAATTTAAATTATTTAATTGTTAGAACTAAAATTTCGACGTTTTACACCTCTTACGGACTGCAAAAATAGGGGAAATAGATTGATTGAGCAAGGAATTAAAGAAATAATTCTTTAATAATGGATCAATACGCCAATGTGTCAATATGCCAGCCAGTATGCGCGCATGGTGCAACTGATTGGCACATTAGTAGGATGGGACTGTTTATTGTACCTTTCCGATTTTCTCACCACCGGCTGCTTTTTTGCGTAAAGCGCGTGGGGTATCGCCAAAAGAGTCTTTACAGAAGTGTGCGAAATGCGACAGGGAGTCGAATCCGTATCTGTTACAGATTTCAGTGATTCGCATTTTGGTGTGCTGCAGGTCTTCCAGGATTCCTTCCCGTTTCTTTTCCAGTATCCATTCGTATACGGGCACACCATAGAGGTTTTTGAAAAGGCGGCGGAAAGTAGTGGTCGTATATCCTCCCAGATGCGCAAATTCTTCCACGTTCTTCACGTTGCTGTAATTCTGCATGACGAAATAGTGGAAACTTTCCGTATAAGTGCTGATCGGATAGAAGAATGAACCCAGTTGGGGCAGCGGATAGAAGTTGGTAATCAAGAAAACCAGTTCTTTGCATTTTAAGTCGATATACTTGCTGCAAGGGTTTTCTTCAGCGAGGAATTCGGGCATACTGGTGACAAGGTGGTAAAGCCTTTCGCTCATAATCAGTGGAGTGTAGGTCAAAGGAGCTTCCGCCTGTTCCATCATTTCCTTATATCGGTCTTCGCAAAGCAAAGGCAGTTCGTTGAACCAGTAGACAACGTATTCAACATCTGTCAGTGCCAGTATTTCGACCTTGGAGCCAATAGCTTGCAAAACAATTTGTCTCTCGCGTAACGTTATTCCGGGATGCTCTTCGCTATTGATAAGTAATTCGCCCTTTATCATAAAAAGCATACAATTCTGCGTACACTTATCCTTGGGGATATGCTCTCCTTTAGGTAAGTTTCTATATACAAGGATATTCTCAACATTTTTTGGACATCCCGTACAGTTGGTATATTGTATGCAAAATGAATCTCCTGGCATGAGTTTTATGCGTGATTTATTATCTTAACGGAACAAAGATAGGCTTTTTTTGCGGAAAATGGAACTCTTTCTTTTATTTATGTTTTAGTAGAAACCTGCAAATATTATTCTTATCCCTTTGGATGATGTTAGAGAATTCAATATTTATCTGTTGTAAATTTCTGAATAGAAAACTTTATGTTGATTTTTGGAAGTATTATAGTTGTTTTTGAACATCTGTTTGCTTTTGATATGCGTATTTTTGCGATCTAAACGTTTTAATTATCAATCATTATGCTAATGCTAAGAAAAATTGTATTCTTCCTTTTTGTGTTTGTTGGATTATCATTGTTTGCACAACAAGACTATATGGTCAGTTCTTATGTGCGGGGTAATTTTTACAACCGTGGTCGTATCTCTACAGAAAGCTTGCGGGCAAGTGACGACCTTATTTTCTTGAATGTTCATCCTAATAAAGACGGATCATTGTCATTTGAGAATCCACGTGCATTTCAGGGAAAAGGGGTGACCACTTGGGAAGGTTTGATTAAATCGGTTCGTGCAAAAGTAAAAGGTACAAAAGTGAAAATACGTTTGGGAGCTTCCAGTGGCGAATGGAAAGCGATGGTGGCCGATGAGGCCGCTCGTACGACGTTTGCAAAGAACATAAAGACTGTACTGGAAAAGAATAAACTGGATGGCATTGATCTTGATTTTGAGTGGGCAGAAAATGAGAAAGAATATAAAGATTATAGTTTGGCTATCCTGAAGATGCGGGAAGTGTTGGGAAACAAGTATCTTTTCAGTGTATCTCTGCATCCTGTTTGTTATAAGATTAGTAAGGAAGCTATTGAAGCTGTTGATTTTATTTCACTTCAGTGCTATGGTCCTTCACCGGTTCGTTTTCCGATAGAGAAATATTGTTCGGATATACAGATGGTATTGGAGTATGGTATTCCGAAGGAAAAACTGGTGGCAGGAGTTCCTTTTTATGGGGTGACCAAAGATAATTCAAAGAAGACAGAGGCTTATTTCAATTTTGTACAGGATGGATTGATTACAAGCCCGGCACAGAATGAAGTGGTATATCAGGGAGATACTTATGTATTTGACGGTCAGGATAACATTCGTATCAAAACCCGTTATGCAAAGGAACAGAAGCTGAAAGGTATGATGAGTTGGGATTTAGCTACGGATTTGCCGTTAAGTGACAGCAGGTCATTACTAAAAACAATGACTGAAGAATTGAGGGAATGACTTAGTTCGTACGACTGCTGCTTGTGAATCCTTTTTGTAGATGCTGTCTAACAGGCTCTGTTTTAATAGGTTCCTCCCCTCCTTTATTATAATTAGATTTATAAAGAATGTGTTAAAACACTTTTCTTTAGAGAAATACTTCTGCCGCATCGTTTGAAGTGGCCTCCAAAAAAGTTGGACGGTTTATAAATTAGCAAGATAGATAAAGAGTTCGGTATTAGCACCGGACTCTTTCCTTTTAATTTAGGCATTATGACTTTACCCTCTTCTTTTTCGGTAGGAGCTTAATTCGTTTTTCAAAACGTATTAAATGTAAATGGCTCTCTCCCTTTTTATGATTGTATGATCTGCTTCAGGTAGTCCGAAGGCGAGACGCCAAATTCCTCTTTAAAGCATTGACGGAAATACCCCGTACTGTTCATTCCTACCTTATAGGCGATTTCAGAGATGTTGAACTTCCCTTCAAGCAATAAACGTTCTGCATTCTGCATTTTCACTTTCCGGATATATTCGTTGGTCGATAATCCTGTCAGTGCTTTCATTTTCCGGTAGAGGGTGGAACCGCTCATACACATCTTGTCTGAAAGATAGGTAATATCAATTTTCTCCGAAGAGAGGTTTTCTTCGATTAAAAGGGTGATTTTTTCAATAAATTCATTATCCAGCTTGCTTAGAGCTTCGGCGATTACGATACGTTTTTCTTTTAAATCTGCCTGATTGCCCGGAACGGATTGTGTCTGGAATTGAGCTATCAGTTTCTTTCTTGATTCCAGCAGATTATTGATACGGCTACGCAGCAGAGAAGCACTGAAAGGCTTTGTCAGATAAGAATCGGCTCCTACCTCATATCCTTCTTCTTTATCTTGCAGAGAATCCTTGGCTGTCAATAAGATGACAGGGATATGACTGGTTCGTACGTCCTCTTTCAATTGCCGGCAGAGGGTGATACCGTCCATGACAGGCATCATAATATCGCTGACTACAATATCTGGGATGCGGCTAAGAGCTTGTTGCTTCCCTTCTTCTCCATTGTAGGCGGTGAGTACTTCGAACGAATCAGCGAAGGACTCGGCGATATATTTCTGTATCTCTTCATTGTCTTCTACAATCAACAGGATTGGTTTGCCGGTATCCAGTGTGGTTTCTTGTGGATATTCAAGGCTTGCTTCCTGATTCGTATCTTCTTGAATCGGTTCTGTAGAATCTGCGTGTAAAGCATTGGGATAGATATTATCCGTCAATAGGCTGATATAGAAGGTACTTCCTTCGTTTTGCATACTTTCTGCCCGGATTTCTCCTTCATGCAGGGTGACCAGATTTTTCACTAGGGCCAAGCCAATGCCTGTTCCGGATGCCTGATGCTTGCCGCTTTCCTGATAATAACGGTCAAAAATATGTGGCAGGGCTTCAGCAGAAATTCCATATCCCGTGTCACTGACTTTTATCTCCGTATAAGCAACTTCATTGCGCATTGTCTGATACAAACTTAGAGTGACGCGTCCCTGTTCCGTATATTTGATCGCATTGGAAATCAGGTTGTCCAAAACGATGGTAATGATTTCCTTATCAAAGAAAAGGAGCATTTCTTCTTTCTCTATCTGAATCTGGAAATCAATCCTGGTCTTTTGATTTAGTTCTTTGTATTTAAGCCCTATCTCATAGATCAGAGGAGCGATATTGCCTTTGCTGACACACAATTTCTTGTTTTGTGTCTCTGTCTTCCGGAATTCCAGTATTTGATTAATCAAGTTGAGCAGCCGTAGTGCACTCTGATGAATGACAGATAACTTCTGGGCTTGTTTTGCCGGAAGTGAGGTTTCTTTTTGCATATCTTCCAAGGGACCGAGGATTAAGGTCAACGGTGTACGTAGTTCATGGGTGATATTGGTGTAGAACCGCAAACGTTCCTGGTTCAATTCCTGTTCCTGCTCATGGTTTTTCTTTTCCAAAGTATAGAGGCTTTCCAAATCCAGCTTCTTTTTATATGCATGCAGGATAAGATAAATGATGCTGATAGATACCAAAATATAGATAAGTTTTGCCCACCATGTCAGCCAAAGAGGGGGATTGACACGGATGGTAAGTGAAGTCGCTTCTTCCGGCCATTCCTGATTATGTACCCTTGCTTTGATGAGGAATTCATATTTTCCCGGAGGAATGTTTCGGAAAGTGACGCTGTTGTTCTCATTGACGGTGTACCATGAGTTTTCAAGCCCTTTCAGCATATAAACATATTCCACTTGGTTGACTAGTGAGTAGTTTTGTACGTTAAATGTAAGTCCAAAGCTATTTTGCGCATGACTTAGTTCTACATTCTGTCCTTTGGATAAATTGATAATCATGTCATTATTTTCCAGGTTGCTCAATCGTCCGAGTATTTTCATTTCTGTGATAACTGCTGCCGGAGCTGGTTGTTCGTTCATGGTGATATCGGGATTGAAGCAGCATACTCCATTGATAGAACCGAAATAAATCCATCCGTTCTTGTTTTGTGTTACACAACTGCTTGAGAAACTTCCCGCCGGTACATCATCAGAGTGACCATAGTTGTAAAAACAGTCTTTGCTTGTAACATAACAGCTGATCCCTTTGTTGTTACTAAACCAGATATTTCCTTTTTTGTCTTCTGCTATAGCGCAGATATTCGTATTGATCAAGCCGTCTTTCCGTTGATAAGTCTTATAATTCAGTTCATCGGTAGACAGGAAACAAACCAATCCCTCTCCTGTTCCTATCCACATTCTTTTTTGTTTATCTTGTATGATCTGGTTGATAGTATTGGAACAGAAACCATCCCTTTGAGTGAACGTTTTGATTTTTTGTAAGTCCGGAGTGTATATACCAAGTCCGTCTCCGAAAGTCCCAATCCAGAAACGCCCTTTCTCATCTTGAGCTATGGAGCGTATAAAGTTGCTTTGTAGTTCGCTGTTTTCTGTATTATAATGTCGGATAATCTCCATTGTAAGAGGGTTCAATACAACAATCCCTCCACTGTATCCTACCCAAATGTTGTGTTGGGCATCTTCATAGATCGTACGAACATCCTGATTAGACTGCCCCATAAGAGAGATGGAACGGAATTTTTTATTCCGGTTATCATAATAGCTGATTCCCCCTTGGTAGGAACCAAACCATAAATTACCTTTTGAATCCTGCAAAGAGGCTAATATAAAATTCGAAGGAATATTTCCACTCTCTTTTTTATAGATAGCGATACGTTTCTCTCCTTCAAATACATTGATTCCTCCACCGTCTGTTCCGATCCAAACCCGTCCTTGTCTGTCCATACAGAGGCTACTGGCTACTTTATTGTTCAAACTGTTCTCATTGTTTGGAATAGGAGAATAGCTCAATGTGGTGAACAAAGGTGATTTACTGCTGATAAAATTGATTCCTCCTCCCCATGTTCCTATCCAAATGTTATCAAAAGAATCCTGAAATATGCATCGGGCACTTGCGTTAGAGAGGCTTCGGCTATCGTCACCTTCCTGTATGTATTCAAGAGAAATCTCCTCTGGTGAGAGAAACATACTTTGTTTTAGGTTCAATATAGCAATGCCATTCAGCTCGGAGGCAATCCAAAGCTTATTATCTTTTAGTTGGCGGATAGATAATATACGACTGCATAAAGTGTCATACTTGTCATTCTTGTTTTTTTTGAACGTAATGAAGTTTTCATTAGCAGCATTATATAGGGCCAATCCTTTATTTGTACCTAACCAGATATTTCCGTTCGTATCTTTTATAATACAAAACACATCATTACCGGGTAAACTCATTGGGTTTCCGGCTTCGTTCCGGAAGTTTTTTACACTTTTATCTTTAAGAGAAAGAATACTGAACCCGCTTCCGACATGTCCGATATACAAATTCCCATCACCTCCGTCCAATACTGTCCATGTTTGCTCACAGGGTAGATCGGGAACTGTATTTTTATTATAATGAGTGAATTGTCCGCTGGTGATATCAAGATATTCTATACCTCTATAATAGGTACTAATCCATAAACCATCATCATGTTGAGTGGAAGGAGAAATGTCTGTTACGTCATTCGTAATCAAACTATGTGGATTCTTCGGGTTATGCTGATAAGCGGTAAATGTTTGCTCATTATAATTATATGCATTTAGTCCGTCTCGTTGAGTGGCTATCCAAATAATGGGACGTTTCGTGTCAGCATACACCCGGTTAAGCTCGTTGCCGGTGATTCCCTGATTGTCCTGTGTCAAATCATTTTTATAGTAAGTAGTAAAGCGGGTACCGTCAAACTTATTAAGTCCTTCTTCTGTGGCAAACCATAAGAACCCTTGTTTATCTTGTGTAATGCTGACTACATAATTATTTGATAATCCTTGCTCTATCCCCAATCTTTTTACGGAATGAGACTGGGCTATCAACTGAAAAGTTGATAACAAGAATAAAAATAGAATAGAAGCAATGTGTTTTTTCATAACTCGTGCTTATTTGTTTCAATTACAAGTCCAAAAATAGGAATAAATATTTTATTTAGAGTATACAAATCGTTCATTGCATGATTTGTGTAGTTCTTCTGCATGATTTTTGTTTATTCAGTCTATATCAATGACGTATATTTGTGTTCGAAAAAACAACAAAAAATGTTTAATCTTTAAATTCTAATTTATGAGGTATTTAAGAATCTTATGCATATGTGTCATACAGCTGTTTCTGTCTGCTGTTGCATTTGCACAAACACAAGTTACAGGACATGTAGCTGATGTAAGGGGAGAGGATATCATTGGTGCCAATGTAACTGTAAAGGGAACTTCTAATGGGACAATTACAGACATCGATGGTAATTTTACAATTAATGTAGATGATAAGAATGGAACACTGGCAGTCTCATTTATTGGTTATAAGACTAAAGAAGTGAAGATTGGCGAAAAGGCACGTCTTCAGATTGTTCTTGAAGAAGATACCGAAACTTTGGATGAAGTTGTAGTGGTAGGTTATGGTACACAAACCAAGAAAAGTTTGACCGGAGCAATCAGTGATGTCAAGTCTGATGCGTTGACACGTTCTGTTTCTACTACTACTGCCGGAGCGTTGTCCGGTAAAATAGCAGGTGTATCTACACGTGCTGTGGATGCTCGTCCGGGTAGGGGAATTAATCTCGAAATTCGTAATATGGGTAGTCCGCTGTTTGTAATTGATGGTATTCCTTATGGAGGTATGAATAGTCGTGACTGGTTGCAGGCATCGGATGTTTCCGGTAGTGATGTCTTTAATGCTCTAAACATTGAAGATATTGAAAGTATCACAGTCTTGAAGGATGCTTCTGCTGCTATTTACGGTTTGCGTGCATCAAATGGTGTGGTTTTGGTAACTACCAAGAAAGGTAAAAAGAATGATAAGGTAAGTATCAATGTAAATGGATATTATGGCTGGCAAAACCTGACCCGTTTCCCGAAATTGGCAAATGCGGGACAATATGTAAGAGGGCTGGCTGAAGCAGCGCAGAACAGAGGCGAAGATCCAAGCAAGCTATATAGCCCCGAAGAACTGGCGAAATGGGAAGCTGGTACGGAACCGGGATATAAGAGTTATGACTATTATGATATGGTGATGAGAAAAAATGTGCCGCAGTATCACATCAATGCTAATGTGACGGGTGGCTCTGAAAAGACTAACTACTACCTTTCTGTAGCCCATACCGGACAGGATGCTATGATGCGTGACTTCAAATATGAACGTACTAACCTTCAGTTGAATATTGATACAAAGATTACAGACCGTTTTACGATCGGTGCACAGATCAGCGGTAAATACGAAAAGACCGAAGATGTAGGTTTGCCTGGCGGTGATGGATATTATTCGGCTATTTTGTCTATGTTCAAAATGCAACCGATTGAAAGTCCTTATGCTAATGATAATCCGGAGTATATCAATAATGTACATGAGAATGGTTACAATCCGGCAGCTTTTAGCCGTGATATTGCCGGCTATAAAGATAATCTGACTCGTAATGCCAATATCAATGCTTATGCGCAGTATGATTTCTCATTTGGTTTGACTGCAAAGGCTACTTTCTCGTACAATTATACTAACAGTCGTTTTGACGGTTATCAATATGCTTATCAGATTTATACCTACGATAAAGAGAAAGATACTTATAATGGAACTCCTGCCGTAGGACGTTGGAGAAGTCAAATTGATCGTAGCGTTCCTGCGCGTTATATGCAGTTACAATTGAATTATGCCAAACAGATTAAGAATCACAATATTTCGGCTGTTTTGGGTTATGAAGCCTCCGATTACGATTGGACTAAGAAGACTTATGGAACAGAACCTTCTACCGACTATTTGCCGCTATTGCAGTTCGATGAACTTAACAGTTTCGGTGATGAATGGAGCTACGAGGCACGTGCCGGATGGATTGGCCGTATCAATTACGATTTTGCTCATAAATATCTGGTCGAATTACTGGCTCGTTATGATGGTTCTTATCTTTATGCAGCGAATAATCGTTGGGGATTCTTCCCGGGTGTATCTATCGGTTGGAGAATCTCGGAAGAGAAATTCTTTGAAAAGTTGAGACCAGTTGTAGATGATTTAAAGATTCGTGCTTCTATTGGTCAGACAGGTACAGAAAAAGATGTAAAGTTGTTCGATTACTTGAATGGTTATACCTGGAATAATGGTAACGCTGTATTGGATGGTGAACTGGTTACCGGACTGAATCAAAGAGGATTGCCTATTACAAATTTGTCCTGGACTAAGAATACGACATCGAATATCGGTTTTGATTTGACTATGTTCAATAATCGTTTGAAGATCACAGCCGATGCTTTCCGTAAGGATATTACTGGTGTGCCGGCTGCTCGCTATGATGTATTGCTTCCGAGCGAAGTAGGCTATTCGTTACCTAACGAAAATTTGAACAAACAAGCTTATATCGGTGCGGAGGGTATGGTTACATGGACCGACCATATCGGTGATTTGAACTATACTGTAAGCGGTAACTTTACTTTCTCACGTTACAAAAGTATTGAGACTTACAAACCGCGTTTTAATAACTCTTGGGACGAATACCGCAATTCGGCGGAAGGCCGTTGGGGAGGTATTTATTGGGGGTATCAGGTTATCGGACAATTCCAGTCGGAAGAAGAAATTCGTAATTATCCGGTAAACCTGGATGGAAATAATAACCGCACCCTGCTTCCCGGTGACTTTATCTATAAAGATGTGAATGGTGATGGCATCATCAATGGTATGGATGAGCGCCCTATCGGTTATCCTGAAGGCTGGGCACCTATCATGTCATTTGGTGGTAATATTGGTTTGCAGTGGAAGGGCATTGACTTGAATATCGACCTTTCCGGTGGTGCTATGCAAGGATGGAGACAGAACTATGAGTTGGCCAATGCATATCATGGCAACGGAAACTCTCCGGTTTATTTGTTGGAAGACCGTTGGCATCGTGCCGACTTGTATGATCCGGATAGTGAATGGATACCGGGACGTTATCCGGCCATCCGTAAAGGTGAATTCAGCTATAACAATAAGAATAGTGACTTTTGGTTGCACAACGTACGCTATCTGCGTATCAAGAACCTGGAAGTGGGTTACAGCCTGCCGGCTCAACTGTTGAGACCGATCCGTGCACAGAAGGTACGTGTTTATGCGAATGTTTCTAACTTGTGTTCGTTCGACAATGTGGGTAAGTTTGGAGTCGATCCTGAAATTACCGCCGCAGCTGCAGTGGTATATCCGCAACAACGTACATTCCTCCTTGGATTTAATATTACATACTAAAAACGAAAGTGATCATGAAAAGCAAATCTATAAAAATACTTCTGATGGGAGCTGCCATCACTTCCATGTTGTCGAGTTGTGGTGACAGTTGGTTCGAAAGAGAACCCAAAAACATTCTTACTAATGAGTTGGTATGGAATGATCCGAACATGATTAAATCGCAGTTGGCCAATCTTTATAATCGTATTCCACAGTTGCACGGTGATTTCAATACCGGTGGTATGTGTGAAACAGACGATGCGATGTATTGTGGTACATTAGATCAGAATTATCGTAACGAACTGCGTTATGGAAACGATTACGGACGCTGGTGGGATTACGGACTGATACGTGACATCAATATGTCTATTGAGAATATCGATAAGTATGGAACCGATATTTCGGCAGATGAGAAACTTCAGTTCAAGGCAGAGTTCCGTTTTATCCGCGCCTACGTTTATTTTGAGCTTGTAAGACGTATGGGTGGTGTACCATTGATTACAACGACTTTGGAGTATGACTTTAGCGGAGATCCTTCTTATTTACGCAATCCACGTGCAAAGGAACACGAAATATATGATTTTGTATATAGTGAATGTGAAGCGATTAAGTCGCAATTGGGTAATAAAGGCAGTCAGACTCGTGCCAACTATTACACAGCGTTAGCGTTAGAAAGTCGCGCTATGTTGTATGCCGGTTCTATCGCTAAGTACAACGCGCTGAAAACTCCTAATATTGTGACTTCCGGTGGAGAAGTGGGTATTCCGTCCGATATGGCAGATGATTACTATCGCAAATCATTGACAGCTTCGCAAGAGATTATCACAAAAGGTGGATATGAACTTTATGAGAAGGAGTCAGATAAAGGGGTGAACTTCTATAAGATGCTTATGGACAAGACCCTGAATAAGGAAGCAATTTGGGTGAAAGATTATAAGAATCCTCTGAAGGTGCATAGCTTCGGTTATGATAATGTAGTTCATCATTTAAGAGAGGATAACGACAACTCTTCTTGCATCGGCCCGTCACTAGGATTGGTAGAGGCTTTCGATTATCTGGATGGAACTCCGGGAACGTTACATTATAAGAATGGTGATGATTATGTAGTATATGACACTCCAAGCGATATTTTTGCCAATAAGGATGAACGTTTGTATGGTACGATTATCTATCCGGGTTCCAAGTTCAGAAATCAAGATGTGGATATTCAGGCAGGAGTAGCAGTTTGGAACGATAAGACCGGTTCTTATGACTTGCTGACAGACCCGAAATTGGGAAGTTTTTATGAAGATAATAAAACTTTTGTCGGCCAGGACGGACCTCAAACCAACAGTCCTAATGTGAGCAACACCGGATTCTATATCCGTAAGTTTATCAGTGAGGCTTCCGGTTACACTCTCCGTAACTACGCTGAAAACTGGTGGCCTTGGTTCCGTTTGGGTGAAATCTATTTGAATGCCGCCGAAGCTGCTTTCGAATTGAATGACGAGCCGACAGCTTTACCCTACATCAACCGCTTGCGTCAGCGTGCCGGTTTCCCGGCCAACAGCTTGACAATAGAAAAGATTCAGAACGAACGTCGTGTGGAACTGGCTTTCGAAGATCACCGTTATTTTGATATGAAACGATGGAGAATAGCTGATATTACCTGGAACGGAAATATTGATAATGATAAAGCTATCGTATATGGTTTATATCCTTATCGTATTGCAGTGGCAAAACCGGGAACACAGGATCAGGACAAGTACATTTTCGTAAAGACCAGATCCGAACGTTTCAAGGTGGCAAGAACCTTCCAGCAGTCCAACTATTATTCATTCATTGCTGATGATGTAATTAATAACAATCCGACGATTGTTAAGAATCCATTCCAATAAAAAATAAGAGATTATGAAAAAGATTATACCTTTCTTTATTATGATATGTTGTTTGTTGGCAGTAAGCAGTTGCAGCTACGACAACTTTGAGGAACCTAAAGCCACATTAACCGGAAAAGCTATTTATGATGGTGAGGCAGTAGGGGTTAGAAGCGGAAGTTCCGAATTTGCTTTGTTTCAGGATGGTTATGCTCTGAAAGGTTCTATTCCGGTGTATATTGCCCAAGATGGAAGTTATTCCGTGTCGCTTTTCAATGGTGATTACAAATTGGTGCGTATGGGTAATGCACCTTGGGAAAGGCCTTCTAATGATACGATCTATATTAGCGTAAAAGGAAACACTGTGCAGGATATTCCTGTGACGCCGTATTTCTTTGTCAGAAACGTGTCTTTTGCTAAAAACGGTAACAAGATTACAGCACGTTTCACCATTAACAAAGTGGTTGCCAATGCCAATATGGAAAACGTAGGTATCTATCTAGGTACAGGTATTTTGACGGATGAGAAGCAGAAAGAAGCAGAGTTGAAGTTGGGTAATGCTGTTTCACTCGATCAGGAAAACACAGCTGAAATTGAAATCCCGAGTGGTTTGGTAAACGAATCGTATCTTTACGCCCGTGTGGGAGTCAAATCGGACAAATCATCAGAATATTGCTATAGTCAGTCTATTAAGGTAGCATTGAAATAAATAGTATCAAGAATATAATACTTGAGGGGGAAGTATCGCAACCTGATATTTCCCCCTTTATCTAATGAATGAAAATAATGATAGTAACGATTAAACAAACTCTAATTGCGTTCGGCCTGCTGTTAGCGGTGACATTTCCTGCTTTCGCACAATCAGGGAATCCTGTCTTGCCGGGTTTTCATGCCGATCCTGAAATCTTGTATTCTAATAAGACAAAGAAATACTACATTTATTCTACTACAGACGGTCAGCCTGGATGGGGTGGTTGGTATTTTACTGTTTTTTCGTCCGTCGACTTGAAGAATTGGAAGGATGAAGGAGTCATGCTGGATTTAAAGTCAGACCAAGTGCCTTGGGCGGATGGTAATGCGTGGGCACCATGTATAGAGGAAAAGTTAGTAGGAGATCAATATAAATATTTCTTTTATTACAGTGGAAATCCTAAGACAGGAGGAGGAAAGCAGATTGGAGTGGCTACAAGTGATTCGCCTGCAGGACCGTTTGTTGACTTGGGACATCCTATTATAACGGATTCGCCTACAGGACACGGGCAACAGATTGATGTGGATGTATTCACCGATCCGGCTTCGGGGAAGTCATATTTGTATTGGGGAAACGGTTATATGGCAGGTGCAGAGCTTAATGATGATATGATTTCAATTAAGAAAGAGACTATCACAGTGATGACTCCCGAAGGAGGAACGCTACAGGATTATGCGTATCGTGAGGCTGCTTATGTGTTTTATCGTAACGGGCTTTACTATTTCATGTGGTCGGTAGACGATACCGGCTCTCCTAATTATCATGTAGCTTATGGCACTTCGACATCACCTTTGGGGCCGATTAAAGTGGCCAAGAGCCCTGTCGTATTGATTCAAAACCCGGAGAAGGAAATATATGGCCCTGCTCATAATTCCATATTACAGGTTCCCGGTACTGATAAGTGGTATATTGTTTATCATCGCATTAATAAGAATTATCTGAAGAGTGATCCCGGTGTTCATCGTGAAGTATGCATAGATCGTATGGAATTTAATGAAGATGGGAGCATTAAACAAGTAATACCCACCCGTTAGTTATATCTTTTCGGATTTCAATAGATTGTTTGTATGTTTTTAGAACTGTATTGTGTGATTTGAATAATTAAAAATTTTAGATGGATAGGATGAAAGGTAAAAAGATTTTAGCCGCTTTAGGCTTCTTCTCAATAGCCAGTGTGGCAGGTGGATGTTCCCAACCTGCCCCCGAAATACGTTATCAGATAGAAACAGACCAACTCTGTCAGACGATGGCATACTTCAGTGCTTCCGATGCCTGGAGTATGCAATTCATCGGGCTTTGGCCGCAGGAGAAACAAAACCAAATAGCCGACTGGTTGTTCAGCACGGAGAATGACGCCAACGGACAACCGAAAGGTATCGGCCTGTCACTCTGGCGTTTCAATGTCGGAGCAGGTAGCAAGGAGCAAGGAGAGAACAGTCAGATTGCTTCTCCCTGGATGCGTGCCGAATGTTTCCTGAATCCCGACGGAACATACGACTGGAACAAACAACAAGGTCAACGCAACTTCCTGAAACTGGCTAAAGAACGGGGAGTCAACAAATTTCTGGCTTTCTTGAATTCGCCTCCCATATATTACACACAGAACGGATTGGCTACCAACACCGGACGTGGAGGTACGGCGAACCTGAAACCGGATTGTTATGAAAAGTACGCTCGTTTTCTGGCAGATGTAGTGCAGGGAGTAGAACAACACGATGGCATCAAGTTCAACTATATCTGTCCTTTCAATGAACCGGACGGACACTGGAACTGGGTCGGTCCGAAGCAGGAAGGCTGTCCGGCAACGAATAGGGAAGTAGCCCGCACGGTTCGTCTGTTGAGCAAAGAGTTTGTAGACCGGGACATGGATACACAGATTCTGGTCAATGAGTCTTCCGATTATCGTTGTATGTTCCGCACTCACGAAACGGATTGGCAACGGGGGTATCAGATTCAGGCTTTCTTCTGCCCGGATAGTGTGGATACGTATTTGGGAGATACTCCGAATGTTCCTCGTCTGATGCTCGGGCATAGCTATTGGACAAATACACCTTTAAGCGATCTGCGCAATATCCGTCTTCAACTACGGGATACACTAGATAAATACAATGTTGACTTCTGGCAGACGGAAACTTGTATTATGGGCAATGATGAAGAGATCGGTGGCGGAGGTGGTTTCGACCGTACCATGAAAACGGCACTTTATGTAGCACGCATCATTCATCACGATATTGTATATGCGGGAGCAAAAAGTTGGCAATGGTGGCGTGCCATTGGCGGTGATTACAAAGATGGATTGATTCGCGAATGTACTACGGACAATAATTTCTTAGATGGCAGAGTAGAAGACTCCAAACTGATGTGGGCTTTAGGTAATTATAGTCGTTTTATCCGTCCGGGGGCAATCCGGTTATCCGTTTCGGCTTTCGATCAAACAGACGCTTTGATTCCTGATGGCGACACCGACCAGCAAGGATTGATGTGTTCTGCTTATAAGAATGTAGACGGAACGTATGTGATGGTAGTTATTAATTATGCCAATGAAGAAAAAGAGTTTTCTATTCATAAAGGAAAAGTAGGAAATACGCAATGGCAGATTTATCGTACTTCGGATAAAGAAGGGGAAAATTTGCTTCCGGTGGGGACAGTGAAAAGTGGAAAGATTGTTCAGATTCCGGCGCGTTCTATTATAACGCTTCAGGGCAAATAAAAAACTGTCTCATATTTTTGAGTGGTATATTTGTACGCCTGCCCATTGCTAATTAAGATAGTAATTAACTTGTGTAATTTTTGCACAAGTTAGACGAAAATAGAGGGAAATTCAGTTGTTGCAAAATTTGCGACAACTGAATTTCCCTTTTTTATTTCTTTTGATTTCCTTTTATTCATCTGTCTTTATCTCCGCCTTGCCATAATATCCCGGCATCGGCACATAAATCGGATTATAATAAGTATTGATATTCTTCAACTTCTTCTCCTCCTCTTTCAGCCGTTTGATTTGCCGTGCGGCAGTGGTAGGGGTAAAGCCGCACAATCCTTGAAAGTCGCGACGGGTTAATACAGGGTTGCTCTTGAAGTAGTTTGTCAGCAATTTGTCTATCTCGTCATTTGAAAGGACAGCCGAATGGGGTTTCAGTTTACTTCGCTCCACATGAACAACACTGACTGACCTTTTTAGTTTGGCATCCGCTTTAAAGCTGATATTGGCTTTGAGTTTTATCTGATTCGCTTTTAGTTTGGGCGAAGTGATAGGTTCTTGACTATTCAGCTTTATCTGGAAATAACCGATGCCATCCAAATGGACGCTTTGTCCTTCCCGAAGACGATCTCCCATAAAATGACTTAGGGATTCGAGAACTGACTTTACATCCCCTTCAGTTAGAGAAGTTGCTATCTGGATTTCTTTTGCCAAATAGTCTGTGTCAATGTGTTGGAAGTTGACTACACGTGCGTGATACACTTCTTTGTCTTCCTCATCCTTGGGACGGGGAGTCTTGTACAATTCAAATTGTATTGCCATTATTAATTTGTTTTCGCCTTATACATTACTACGTACCTTTAATTTACCATTGCAAGCCTATAAGGACATTGTTTTCTGTTGTTGCAAAGCTAATCGATCATCTTCGGACTTAGGGGGAGGGTGTTATATAGCTGTTGTTTGTTTGTTATCAAGCGGCTTTTATAAGTTATCCTGCCTTTATTCTTGGATTAAGGCATAGGGATAGTTGTCTTCCGGTGCCTTTATCATTAGTTTCCCACGGCCGTGGAGAGATCTCTTCATGGCTGTGGTAGTATCTTTCCACGGCCGTGGTAGGAATTCGCCACGGCCATGAAGAATGAACTATATCGGTAGCAAAGATAAACTATATCAGGGAGAAAAGCAAACTATCTCTGCTTGTTTGAGGTATTTATGCGCTTTGTTCTATCTGATAGATATAGGGCAGGGGAGAATTAAACTATTCAACAAAAACAAGCTATCTTATGCATATAGGGCCTTTATTCGGCTATTTTGTAGATGATAGATAACCTGTTTTTGCTGGTAAAAGTATGATAGATACCTTTTTTAAAAGCTATCTATCATACTTATTTCTTTGATAATGAGAAGAGTATCAAAATGAATGATACTTATGATAGATATTTTTTCACTATAGTGAGTATATATGTCCACCGAACTGAAAAATGGTGTCTTATGATTGTTTACTGAATACCCTGTTTCAGCTTCTTCTGGTACTCATCCGAATTCAGTATCTCCAGCGCCTTTTGTATACTCTCATTGGTGGTATTCATTACCCGGAAATATTCGTTCATATCCCAAAGATCACGGGCTATTAGTGCTTTAAGCTGCGTCTTGATAAGAGGGAGCGACTTCTGATATTGCTCTTCATTGAATTTCACTCCTTCTTTCTCTCCTATTTCCTTTAAAATGGCGAGCATATCATCATCGACTACGAACTTCTCATCAAACGATTCGAACTTTTTATATTTGTTTTTCAACTCTTTCCGGTGCCCTTCGATAAACTGCATGGTGAATTTAATCACGGCTCCTTTAGCTACCAGATTACGGTGATAATCCGTATAAAGAGTAGTGTCGATAGGTACGAAATAGTCCGGCATGATACCCCCTCCGCCATAAACAGTGCGTCCTAGCTTCTTGGTTTGTGCTTTCAGTGAATCAGGGAAGTGGATGCTGTCAGCATTCATCAGTTCACCGTGGTTGAAACGTTCTATCAGATCCTTGTTGTAATCGACAGTACTGTCGTATGGTTTCTGGATGGAACGTCCCGATGGAGTATAATAGCGTGCAATAGTCAAACGAATCATGGAACCGTCCGGCAGGTCGATAGGACGTTGCACCAATCCTTTGCCGAAAGAACGGCGTCCTACGATAATTCCTCTATCCCAATCCTGCACTGCACCGCTGACAATTTCGCTGGCGGAAGCCGTATATTCATCTACTAGGATGATAAGACGTCCATTACGGAAATCTCCGTTTCCTTTGGCGTAGAAATCACTGCGTTTGGCAGTCCGTCCTTCCGTGTAGACAATCAATTCTTTTTGCCCCAGGAATTCGTTGGCAAGGTCGATGGCTGCATTCAGGTAACCTCCTCCGTTTCCTTGCAGGTCGAGAATCAGGTCCTTCATACCTTGTTTCTGAAGGCTTGTCATTGCTTTCTTGAATTCTTCGGCAGTGGTTGCTCCGAAGCGGTTGATGCGGATATAACCTGTTTTAGGCTGAATCATGTAAGAAGCATCGAGGCTAAGGATAGGTATTTTATCTCTTTTCACTGTGAACAATAAAGGATCTTGTACGCCACGACGAACGATAGTCAGGTTGACTTTAGAACCTTTCGGACCACGAAGACGCTTCATAATATCTTCCGTACTCATTTTCACTCCGGCAATGGCGCTGTCATTGACCGCAACAATACGGTCACCGGCAAGGATGCCGACTTTTTCGGAAGGTCCGTTGCTGACGGGTTGCACTACTAACAGGGTATCTTCAATCATCTGAAACTGAACTCCAATACCTTCGAAGTTACCTTGAAGAGGTTCGTTCATTTTCTTCACTTCTTCTGCGTCCGAGTAGGTAGAGTGCGGGTCGAGTTGTGCCAGCATCTTGATGATGGCTTCTTCCACCAACTTGTCTTCATCTACTTTGTCTACATAGAAATGGGAGATTGCGAACTCTGCCATTTGTAGCTTGCGCATGGCTTCAGAACCGAAATTTTGGGCCTGTAAGGCTGATACTGCCCACAGGCAAGCCAAAAGGACGTATATTTTAATCTTATTCATAATCTTACTTTATATTAATAGCCGAGTATTAACAACCGGGCACAGATACGCCTGCATCCTTCTCAACTCTCAACTTATCCTCATTCCTTTGGGAATAAACTGGCTGATATCTTTATTATAAGTCAATAATTCGCGTACAATCGTTGAGCTGACGCAAGTCAGTTCCGGTTCTGTGAAGAGCAGGATCGTTTCAATGCCTGCCAGTTTGCGGTTGATGTCCGCAATCGTTTCTTCATACTCGAAATCTTTCACTGTACGGATACCGCGGACAATAAACCTGGCCCCTACTTCCTGCGCAAAATCAATGGTCAGACAGTCGTAGGACATCACTTTTATACGAGGCTCATCCTTGTAAAGTTCCCGAATCATTTCCTCTCTTTTCTCAATGGGAAAGTATGTATTCTTGTTCTCATTGATACCGATTCCTATCACGATTTCGTCCATAAAGGTGAGTGCACGTTCCACTACCGAATAATGTCCGATGGTGAAGGGGTCAAAAGTACCCGGGAATATTGCTTTTCTCATGATGCCAAGTCTTCTTCTATAACCAGATTGTCTATAATAAAGTTCTGTCGTTCCATGGTATTTTTGCCCATGTAGAATTCGAGTAGTTCTTTTACCGCATCCGTTTTGCGCAGTGTCACCTGCTCCAGACGCATATCTTTACCAATGAAATGTTTGAACTCATCCGGTGAGATTTCTCCCAAACCTTTAAATCGGGTGATCTCCGGATTCGGTCCTAGTTCATTGATAGCATTGATGCGTTCTTCCTCGCTGTAGCAGTAATTTGTCTTTTTCTTGTTGCGTACACGGAACAAAGGCGTCTGCAGGATATATACATGTCCTTTCTTGATGAGATCAGGGAAGAATTGCAGGAAGAAAGTAATCAGCAACAGGCGGATGTGCATACCGTCCACATCGGCATCGGTTGCTACGATTACTTTGTTGTAGCGTAATCCTTCAATACCATCTTCTATATTCAGGGCTGCTTGAAGCAGGTTGAATTCCTCGTTCTCGTAAACCACTTTTTTGGTCAGTCCGAAAGAGTTCAATGGTTTACCACGGAGACTGAATACTGCTTGGGTGTTGACATCACGACTTTTGGTGATGGAACCGCTTGCAGAGTCTCCCTCGGTGATAAAGATGCAGGAGTCTTCCTCCAGTCCTTTGCCTTTCGGATCGTTGAGGTGTATGCGGCAGTCACGTAGTTTGCGGTTGTGCAGGTTGGCTTTCTTGGCACGTTCACGGGCAAGTTTCGTTACCCCTGCAATGGCTTTACGCTCCTTTTCAGATTCTTGTATCTTTTGTTGAATTGCTTCGGCTATGTCCGCATTCTTGTGCAGGAAGTTGTCCACTTCCTGTTTGATAAAGTCGCCTACATACTTATTGACCGTTACGCCACCGGGAACCATATTGGTAGAACCCAGTTTAGTTTTCGTCTGACTTTCGAAGATCGGTTCTTCCACATTGACGGCAATGGCGGCAACCAATCCATTACGGATATCGGTGTAGTCCATGTTCTTGTTGAAGAACTCTTTGATGGTACGGGCAATGTGTTCTTTGAAGGCACTTTGATGCGTACCACCTTGGGTAGTATGCTGACCGTTGACGAAAGAATAATATTCTTCTCCGTATTGTCCGGTATGCGTGAAGGCGATTTCGATGTCTTCCCCTTTCAGGTGGATGATCGGGTAAAGCCCGGTTGCCGTCATGTTGTCGTTCAAAAGGTCTACCAGACCGTTGCGCGACAAGATACGGTGTCCGTTATAGATGATAGCAAGCCCCGTATTGAGATACGTGTAGTTACGTAGCATTGTCTCAATAAATTCGGGCTTGAAACAGTAATTCAGGAATAGTGTATTATCCGGTTCAAAGAAGATGTAAGTTCCGTTTTCTTCTTCGGTATTCTTTGTCTCATCGGTCAGTAAGTTTCCTTTTGAGAAAGTGGCGATACGCACTTTGCCGTCGCGGTAACTGCGTACCTCGAAACGGGAGCTTAAAGCGTTGACGGCTTTCACACCGACACCATTCAGTCCGACACTTTTCTTAAATGCCTTGCTGTCGTATTTACCACCGGTATTCAGCATGCTGACAGCCTCGATGAGTTTTCCCTGTGGGATGCCTCGTCCGTAGTCGCGTACACTGACACGAAGGTTTTCTTCAACGGTAATCTCGATTTTCTTACCGGCTTGCATTTTGAACTCGTCAATACTGTTGTCAATTACTTCTTTCAGGAGGACATAGATTCCATCTTCGGCATGTGCACCGTCGCCCAGCCTTCCGATATACATACCGGGGCGTGTGCGTACATGTTCCATGTCACTCAAGTGGCGGATGTTGTCGTCAGTGTACTCTACTGCATTGTTGTTGTCTACAGGTATCAATTCGTTCTCTTCCATAGCTGTTTTTTTATTTTATCTCTTTGATGAACGCACGGCGGCGCTTATGTTGTTGAGTCTCAAAGTAATCCCATTGTGCCTGAACTTTTCCATTCAGTTCCAGTTCGGGGTTGCTTTCCGCAAAGATAAAACCTAATTTTTGATAAACTGGAATTAAATCGGAAAATAACAAAGCGTTAACACCTTTATTTTGATATTCCGGTTTCACTGCAACGAGTAGCAGATCAAGCATTTTGGCACGACGTTTCATGAATAATGCCTTTAACAGATAGAACCATCCGAGCGGCAACAGACGTCCGTTTGATTTCTGTAAAGCTTCAGCGAGAGATGGCATAGAGATACCTACACAGACTAGTTCATCATTGGCATCAGTAATCAGTGTAACCATCCGTAAGTCAAGGATCGGCAGATACATTTTCACGTATTGGTCGATTTGCCGCTGTGTCAGCGGAGAATAACCATAAAGTGGACTATATGCTTCGTTCATCAGTTCGAAAATCTTCTGTCCATAGTCTTTGGCTATCTTTCTTCCGGAAGTATATTTCTTTATCTTAAGGTTGTATTTTCGTTGGATCAGTTCGGAGATACGCTTATGTTTGTCGGGAATAGCATCCGGTATGTAGATTTTGTATTCCACCCAGTCGGCATCTTTCTCGAAGCCCAGTTTTTCCATGTGTATTGGATAGTACGGGTAGTTGTAGATAGTGGCCATGGTGCTAAGCTGGTCGAATCCTTCGATCAGCATTCCTTCCGCATCGAAATCAGTAAATCCGAGAGGACCGGCAATATGAGTCATACCCCGTTCTTTTCCCCATTCTTCCACTGTTTTGATAAGTGCGGATGATACTTCGGGATCGTCGATGAAGTCTATCCATCCGAAACGAACGTTTTTACATTCCCACTTCTTGTTTGCCTGGTTATTGATAATTGCAGCTACACGTCCTACTATTTTATCGTCCCGATATGCGAGGAAATAATCAGCTTCACAGAATTCGAATGCTGCATTTTTCTTCTTGTTGAAGGTGTTGAGCATGTCGTCATAGAGGTCAGGCACAGAGTAAGGGTTGCCCTTGTACATTCTGTAATTGAAACGGATAAATTTCTTAAGCTCTCTCTTTGTGGAGACTTTCTTGATTGTAATAGCCATATCTCGTATTTATGATTTGAGGAGGCAAAGATACGTGATAATCTTTAAATTACAACGCGCTAGAAAGAGAAAATATAGTCTCTGGACGATTAGGGAGTGGACTGTAAATATGAAGAATACCGGAAATGATGATAATACATTCATTTCCGGTATTCTTTTTCTATTTTTCGTATGCCGTTTATAGGCTGATGTGTCCTTCGAATGGAGAAGCAGGTAAACCGGCTGCATTGTATAAGTTAGCATCATCGGGATTATCTCCCCAAGCATATCGTACAGAGATCGGTTGCTGTATTTCCTTATTCCATACTATTACTTTATTGTTTTCGATTTTAGCCTGTGCCCATTGGTATTTTCCATCTGCGCCGGCAATGGCGAATCCTGATAAATAGCCATATTTATTACGAGCTACTAGTTGCTCTTCACAAGCGTCAAAGGTGATCTCCAGTGTATCTCCAATTCTTTTTACCGACTGGAATATCGGGCCGGTGCAAACAATAGAGTTATATCCGTAATCATTGTGAAGAGCATGCAAAGCAAGTCGTTTACCTACATCTTGTTTGTTGCGGGGATGTATGTCATTTTCTTCCCCGATGTCTATAATGACGGCCTGTCCTGTATGTGGTAAGGCCAGTGTCTTCGACTGTGCAGCCCTCAGGTTTGCCCAATGGCTCTCGGAAGGCTGCTTGGCCGGAGACATGAAGCTGGCTAATTGAACCCAATAGAATGGGAATTCGTTATTCCATTTGTTTCTCCAGTCTTTAATTAAAGCCGGAAATAAATCAATGTATTCGTTGGCACGAGCGGCATTGTTTTCTCCCTGATACCAGATCACCCCTTTCATTCCCAGACCTACCAGCGGATGAATCATTGCGTTGAATAGCAAAGAAGGAAAAGCGTTAGGACCGTATTCTACATAATCATATTGTGCACTCGATACTGCTACTTTATATTTCCAATTATCACACAAAGGGAAAATCCGGTTGTTAACTTTCAGGTATACTTCATCTTTAGGGCCATATAGTCCGCCTCCTCCACGATGGTCGGATATTTTAATAGTGACGGTATTTTGCTCCTTTAATACTTCTGCCGGGATCTTGTATAGACGTTTCAGATCATATCCTATCGTACGTCCTACTTCGTGTCCGTTAATCCAGGTGATGTCATCGTCGTCGATAGTGCCGAGACTCAATTCTGCATCTTGTCCTAAACAGTTGGCCGGTATGGAAAACTGATAAGTAAACCATACAACTCCATCTATACCGGATAACTCTTCATTTGACCATAATGACGGAACAATATGCTCTTTCCAGTTTTCTGTAGAGGTGTTTTCTGAATACCATTTCTCTTTTTCTCCCGGTTCATTTATGATGGCTTGTTCAAATTCCTTTTTGACTTTGTCACTGTGTTTGATGTATTCTTCGAATTCAGAAGAACGCATACGGGCTAATGATTTTTCATATTTTGGAAAATGATCTATCACTTCCATACTCATCCAGGTCTCAATGTCCGTACCACCCCACGAGGAATTAATGAATCCGATAGGAATATTGAGTTTTTGGTATAATTCACGCGCAAAGAAATAGCCGACAGCTGAAAAATTAGAAGCGGAGGCGGGTGAACATACTTCCCATTTACCTTTTAAGTTGGTTTTAGGAGTGTGTCCCATTTCTTGAATTACGTTGAATGAACGGATTTGAGGGTAATTGGCAGTTGCGACTTCTTCGGTAGCATGATTAGCGCTACGCAGACGAAACTCCATATTTGACTGTCCGCTACAGATCCATACTTCACCGATTAAAATATCTGTAAATGATAAAGTCTGCTTGGGGCTTTTTACATTTAGAGTATACGGTCCACCGGCTTGCATAGGAGGTAGGCTGACTGACCATTTCCCATTTTTATCGGTTCGGGTACTCTTTTGAGCATTTCCTAATGTTACGCTAATTCGCTCACCGGCACTGGCAGTTCCCCATATATTGATTGGCTTCTCACGTTGCAGCACCATGTGGTCTGAAAAGAAAGAAGGTACGGAAAGCTGTGCCATTATTTGTGATAGGACAAATAGCAAGCAAACTGTTAATGATAGAAGTTTTTTCATCCGATGAGTATTTGGTGATTATTCATTAATATATTCTTTGGGAAGCAATATCTTACGAAGCGTATCGGCAAAGATTGCAGCCATGCGCTGTTGAATAAATGAATGTTCTCCATGTGGCGGATGCCATCCAAATACTTCTCCATGAGTCTCTTGTGAATCCCCAGTGTAAATTAGGCTATATTGTTTTCCTGTAACCGGATGTTTCTGGTTTTTGGAGAATCCGATGTATCTGTCGAATTCTACTACCGGGAATCCCCATTTTTCTGCCAGTTTTCGGACCGAAGTGTTGAATATCGGACGACTGTCATGCCAATGAGTACATAAGACAATAGAAGCAGGTTTCCCATAAGGAGTGTTGTAATATCTGGATTTTGGATTGAATTTCTGGTTATAACAGTCTGATATGTAGCGCTTGATGACATAATCATAGCAAATGGCATAGTCGGAAGCATCAAAAGGAGTTTTATAATCCTTGTAGTTCTCTTTTAAGTTTGCTTCGTTATATACGTCTTTTTCATGTACTTGCATCAAGACGAATACATCAATGTTATCGAACTCTTCCGGGGTATAGAGAGTGCCGTCCAGCATTTTATTTGCAGTGTGAGCAATAGATTCTGCACTTACAGCCCGATTGATGGGGATGGCGTGAAGGGCACGACATCCCATTTCAAACCACTTATTGTTAGGTTCGGCAAAAGATGCTCCGGATAATAAAATGGTATAAGTGTCTTTATTTTGGGCTATTCCTGCTAAAGCGAGCAGGCAAATGAATGTGAATAAGGTGATTCTTTTGTACATAGTTATCGTTGATTGATTAATTGGTGAATAAAATCAAGTTCAAGTGAATGTTTTCCGGCTTGTAAAGTTATCGATTTTTGGGGTTCTGGCATTGTAAAAGGAACAAATGTTGCAGAAGTACCTGCCGGAATATCGATTGTATAACGGATACAGTCATTAGTTTGACGAACCCAGTTGATATTTAACCAGCCATAGGGAGTATTATAGCGTATGGTAAGTTCATTCATGTCTGCCGGAAAGAAAGGTTTTAGCAAAATATGCTTGAATCCGGGATGTTTTTCATCTATCTGAATTCCTCCCAGTCCTTTGTATAGCCATGCTCCTATTTCTCCGAACATAATATGGTTATATGAGTTGTCGATAACGACATCTGTCCGCCAATTTTCATGTAGAGTTGTAGCACCTTGTTTGATCCAGTACCCCCAGGAAGGATAGGTGTCTTGTGATGCGACTTTGTAAGCTGTTTCTGCATATCCGTTATCTGACATGGCGGAAAGTAGGGCTTTGCTTCCTAATAAACCGACGTCCAGATGATAATCGTCTTTTTCTACCAATTCATGTAGTCTGGCAGCAACTTTCTTTTTATCTTCTTCCGGAACGATTCCCCAGTATAATGGCATGGCAAGTTCTGTCTGTGTTCCCTCTGCATATATTCCTGTTTCCTTATTGAGAAAACTGGTGTTGATAGCCTCTTTTATTTTTTGTGCCAGCGTGTTATAATAGGAGGCATCTTCGGCATATCCGAAAAGTCTGGCTGCTTTGGCTAGAATACAGACGTCCGTATAATAATAGATAGAGGAAGTCAAGGTTATATTGCTTTTTGAGCGTACAGGTACCCAGTCGCCCAGTCCCCAGTCTGTAAGATGATTGGTTGATATGGATTCTATATAGGAGACATATTTTTTGATTGGTCCGTACATGCGGCGGAGTAATGTGGTGTCTCCGTAAAATCGATAAATTTCCCAAGGGATAATGGCGACAGCACTCGTCCAGTCGACCCCGTTGGCCCAATCATAGCCCCATACAGAAGTTGGGATGATACATGGGAGGATTCCGTTGTCTTTTTGTTCATCACAAAAGTCGTTCATCCATTTCTCATATATAGAGATACCATCGAAATTGTATAATCCTGTTTCTATGGTAATATGTGCGTCTCCTGTCCAGCCATTTTTTTCCCGTTGAGGGCAGTCAGTCGGGTAACCGAACAAGTTGGCTAAATAGGAACTGTTAGTGGCTTTCCATATTTTGTTTAGCAGATCGGATGACGAAGACCAGTAGCCGATGGCCGGAATATCACTGTGCATTTCTACTGCAATAAGATTTTCGTCGGATAATTGAATAGGGGCAGATGATGAGACTTCTACAAACTGAAAACCTTTGTAGTTGAATTTGGGCATGAATCTATCTTGCTTTCCGCTAAGTATGACGATGTCTGTTTGAAAAGGATCGCTGTCGTCTGTCGGCCGGTAGTGATAATCTATATTTGCCATGTTTACCATACCGTTTTTGTCTAAAAGTTCCCCATGTTTCAGGCGCAGTTTTGTTCCTTTTTTCCCTTTCACTTTTAGCTCGGTGACACCTGCAATGTTTTTGGGGAAATGATAGACGTAGCAGCTGTCATTTATTTTTTTGCATTGAGTTGCTGTATAGCGGGCCGTTTCACGAATCGGATGCATAACTTGTGATTTGATCGTTTCCGTAGGCGATTCGGTTTCTTGTGCATGATACCATCCGGTAGCGTTGAATCCGGGGGAGTCCCAGCCTGCTAATTCTTTCTGTGCATCATAATGCTCGGCTGTATAGATGCTGTTGAAAATAACCGGGCTGTCAGTTGTTTGCCAGGTTGAGTCAGTACCCAGATATTCTGTTGTTCCATCTGTGTAACGCAGATGGAGTTGTGCTGTGAATTTAGGGCGGTTTCTCCATGAAGCCTTGTCGAAAAACCATACTGCTGTGGATTGATGATTATACCAGCCGTTCCCCAGTTGTACTCCTATTACATTTTCACCCAGAGATAGTAATGACGTAACATCATGAGTGACTGATAGTATACGTTTGTCGAAATGTGTATACATAGGGTCCAGGAAATGATTTCCTGCCCGTTGCCCGTTGACAGAGAGCTCATGCAGGCCTGCCGATGCAATAGTGAGTAAGGCTTGCTCGATTGTTTTGTCTAATTGGAAGCTCTTTCTATAATAGGGTGCCGGACGGTATGTGATGTCATGTTTGTCAGTAATCCATTTCCCTTTCCAGTTGTCGGGTGATAAACATCCTGTCGTGAAGGAGGATATTGGAGAAAATGTAGTTTTCTGTTTGGAAGAGGTTTGATAGCCTATTTTCCAATAATACGTTGTATATGAATCTAAGGGTTGTCCATCATAGGAGACTCTTATAGGAGCTCCTATGATGGATTTGTTCCAATAACCGGACTGTCTGCCTGATAATTGAGTACTGTCTGTTGATAGCCATATCTCAACTCTGTTGATACTATCTTCCTCTAGCAGCGGAAGTTTCCAGGAGAGTCTGGGAGTTTGAGTATCTACTCCTACAGGAACGGGTATATTCTCACATTTTAATTCAAATGGCGTTTTTAGCTCTTGAGGTGCACATGAGAATAGGGTTGTACCCAATAAATACAAATAGGACCGAATTGAAATATGAGCCATATTGGTTAGTTGGTTAGTGATGAATTTACTTTTTTCTTCTCTCTTCGAGTTCTGTTGATATTTCATATAATCTTTTTTCATTTAACGGATAACGTGAAATGAAGAATGCTGATAGCATGGTGGCAATTGCCGGGAAGATACTCATCATCATACAAATGCCGGTTTGAGCAAAGTCGGATTGGATTACATTTGCTTTGAAACCGAAATAGGCCAGTAGCCATCCGGTCAAAGCACCTCCGATTGTCCAACCGAACTTTTGAGACATGGACGAAGAAGAGAATATCAGGCCGGTTGCCCGTCTTCCGGTTTTCCATTCGGAATAGTCTGATATATCTGCATACATAGACCATAATAAAGGAGAAATAATACCCGCACAGATACTTATTAAGACCTGTAAACAAAGAATTCCCCAGATAAAATCTTTAGGAAGGAAGTAGAATAAAACACTTAGAATGGTAGCGCCAACCATTGCTACAAAATAAGTTTTCTTTTTACCGATTCTTTTGGTGAGTGATGGCACAAACATGATTCCGAGGATATTGGCGGCTTGTCCTAATACCAAGTAGATCGTGATTAGAGTAATGGCACTATTCATGAATGAGAAAGAGAATGTATCGGAGCTGTCTACATAATATTTGAAATAGAATACAGCAGAACCGTCACGAAGAGAATTGAACACTAATGCCATGATTCCTGCGCATAAAAGAATCCACCAGGGTTTGTTTCTGCCCAGATCTTTCAGATCTTCTTTCAGTGATCCTTTTTCTTCCTTTATGGGCTGCACTCTTTCTTTTGTCCATAGAAAAGTTAATAAGAACATTCCACTAGCCATAATCGCAAATACGACTGCAGCCATCTGCCAGCCGAAAGCGATGTCAGGTATATTTTCCGTTATCTTCATTTTACTGAATATATCAACCAGTGGCTCAATGAGGAATAGTACCAGAATACTTCCTCCAAAAGCAAATGTCATGCGGTAGGAGGAGAACTCTGTGCGTACTTGTGGATTGGCAGACATTACTCCTAATAGAGATGCGTACGGAACATTGATTAATGAATATACCATCATCATAAGGGTATATGTGGCATAGGCAAATATTATTTTGGTAGTCATGTTATCTCCAAAAGATGAAAAGGTCAGTATACCACAGATGCCGAATGGTATGGCTATCCATAGTAGGTAGGGGCGGAATTTACCCCAGCGTGAGTTTGTCCGGTCGCCTAATATTCCGACAAACGGATCGAGGAAAGTGTCCCAAATGCGTGTGATAAGGAACATTGTTCCTACCACTGCCGAAGAGATACCTACCACGTCTGTGTAGAAGAATAGCAGATACATTGTGAATAACTTCCAAAACATGGAAGAAGCAGCATCTCCTAATCCATACCCGATTTTTTCTCTTAGTTTTATGTTTTCCATGGTGATGTATTTATTGTTTCAGGTATTGTTTATTGTGGTTTACCATAGTAATGATCCGCTTCACAGATTCTATAGAACGGAAACCGTCGGTTGGTGTGTGCAGACAATAATCTACAAGCTGGCTTACTGTTGATTCGGCTACATGAAGACGGGTGTCTGAAGACGCATAATAGATATAAATTTTTCCGTTATCATCTTCAATCCATCCGTTTGAGAATAATACATTCGATACATCACCGATTCTTTCTTCTCCTATAGGGGCCATGAAATAACCTGCAGGTTCAGCTATAATTTCTGTCGGATCTTCTAAAGAAGTCATGTATAAGTATAATACATAGCGTAATCCGGCTGCGCATCCTCTTACACCATGTGCTAAATGTAACCATCCTTGTGGAGTTTTAATGGGGTGTGGCCCTTCTCCATTTTTTACCTCCTTGATCGTATGATAAAACCGTTTATTGATGATTTTTTCCTCTTTTATTTCGGCATGACAGATGTCATCTATGAGTGCCCATCCGATACCTCCTCCATTGCCGGCGTCAATAAAACCATCTTGAGGGCGGGTATACAGGGCATACTTCCCATTCACAAATTCCGGATGAAGCACTACGTTACGTTGCTGGCTCGGAGATTTCAGATCCGGCAAGCGTTGCCATGTTTTTAGGTCTTTTGTTCGTGCAATACCTGCAACGGCTACTGCGGAAGATAAATCACCGGCTGGAGCGTTTGTATCTTTGCGTTCCGCACAAAAAATGCCATAAATCCATCCATCTTCATGTGCGGTCAGGCGCATATCGTACATATTGGTATCAGGAATGTCTGTCTCCGGCATTTCTATCGGATAATCCCAAAAACGAAATCCGTCTACGGGACTATTACTTTCTGCTACTGCAAAGAATGATTTTCGGTCTGCTCCTTCCACACGCGCCACAAGATAGTATTTATGATTGATCTTGATGGCTCCCGTATTCATTACAGCGTTGATACCAATTCTTTCTTCCATGAATGGGTTTTGTTTTTCATCAAAATCATACTTCCAGATGAGTGGTGCATGTTCTGCTGTTAATACAGGGTGGTAGTAACGTTTATATATACCGTTGCTATTGTTACATATCTCATTTTTTCGGTTGATAAGAGCTTCATAATTTTGTGTTAGCTCTTCTAATCTATTACTTTTCATATTCTATAGTTATTTTTCTCGGTTAATTATTCTATAATTAAAACCCAGTCATTTCCTTTTCCCTTTGTGGGAGAGGATACGGGAATGGTATCTGCTGTTGTATTTTGATGGAATGTGATTCTTCCATTGCGAGGATTCATCCACTTTAAAGACCGTTTGGATGCCTTCATTGAAGGCAAATAAATCGTTCTCTCTCCACCTTGTGGAAAATATACTAATAAGTAGTCTTTGTTGCCGAATGCTACGGGATAGTTTTTATTTTCTAAAGGTATATTGCCAAAGATGGTTTGTTGGTTTTTTCCTTGAGTAAAGTCAAATTTTTCCCATAATCTGCGAAAGTGAATTAAGTCCCATGCTCCTTGTTTATCCATTGATTGGTACCATGGAGTGTCGGCGTCACATTTAGGCTCACGTCCGGTATCAAACATCTGCCATATATCATTACAGCCGTATGTATATCCACAAGCTCCGCTGAACATACTTTGGTAAAGTGTATGGCGGATATCATCATCTCCAAATCTTCCATTTTCTTTTTTGAAATTGATCGGAATATTTTCATATCGGGGTTCTCCGTCCATGCATGGCTTGTGTGGTTCCTTTTTTAAATCGGGCAAAAGCAGACGTTGATAGATTGCGAAATCTTGTTGTGCGTGTCCGGATTGACACATATTAAAATCCAGCCACGAAGCATTGTGAAACCAGAACGAGGATGAGTGCTCTCCATGAGGATGATAGGTCATCAAATGGTTTTTGTCTACACTTTTAATACCGGTTGCTAATGCATTCCAAATGGCAAAGTTTTTTCCGTCTCCACTTCGATCACCTCCTATTATCCATATCAGATTGGGTGCGTTCATATAACGTTCTCCTAACCATTTGCCGTATCTATATGCATTTTCCGGTGTAAAAATCTCCGGTCCTTTTCCCCATTGTTTGTCTACCTTATCTCCCCAGGTTGGTAATAGAGCTATGTATAAACCTTTGGCTGCTGCCAGAGAAATAACTTTGTCTACATGAGTGAAATAGCCGGGAGCGGGCTTGTCAATATTGCCGTCAATTAACTTAGGTTCTCCGTTAGATGAAACATCCATATCATCTAATTCATCCAGGATTACCGTTTGTATGACGGTAAATCCTTTTTCTCTGCGATTCTCCAAATATAGTTCAGTCTCTTTGTCATTTAAGCGGCTGATGAGTTCCCATGCTGTATCTCCCATGTAGAGAAAAGGAGTTCCGTCACTGTATTCTAGGTAACGTCCTGAAGAATTTACCCTTAAGTTTCCTTTGGATAGATTCGTGGCGTTTCCTGTCCACCGGTCTTCTTGGGCGGAAGTTCCAGTTATAAAAAACATGAATAAAATATAGCAGATGGAGAATCGTTTGAACATAATTCTATTTTTTTAAGGTACTTGTATATTTCTCAATGATAGGCATTTGCGGTCTGTCTTTTCCGTCTTTGGGGGTGATTGCCATGAAATAGGTATCCCACCACGGACCCGCAGCCCAATATGTACCATTGATTCCATTTTCTTGTAAATATCCCAAGAATAAGTCGAGGGTTTCATTCCAACGGGGATCATTGTCGGGGATTCCATATTCTCCGATAAAACCATGGAATTTATTCTGTTTAATCCATTCTACAAATGGTTTTACCCGGTCGATTCCTTTCTCCGGATAACATTCTTCCTCTTCGTATGAATATTTGTACGTACCGGATGCATCCTTGTCAAAATATACATGAGCTTCAAAAGCAAGGTTATTAGCCGGGTCTTTTAAGAATTTGAGTGTATCACTCTGCTCGATCCAACGCTCTGCTGATGACCAGTCGTTGCCGCCTACCATGATAAGCGTATTTGTGTCGACTTCTCGTATGGCATTGATGGACGCTTGTGCCATGTCGAACCACTTGGTTTCCGGGGCCAGATCATGTGGTTCGTTCATTAGCCCGTAACCATATATGTTTTTAAAAGTGGAGAATTCTTTAGCGATAGCTTGCCAGAAAGAAGCCAGGTCTTCGATTGTTAATTCATTGTTTCCAATGAGGGTATGTTCGTTGTTCATGAAGCGGCGACAGTAATTATGTAAGTCAAGAATAACCACCATATCGCGTTTCTCTGCTGCTCTGACCAATTCTTTCATTTTATTGAGGTCATGCTGGTTTAGCGGTCCTTTTAAGTCAAGTTGTAGCCGTTCCCATTTGAATGGTAACCGGATAAGTTTCAGCCCTTTCTTTTGCCAATATTCGAGGTCTTGATCTGTCGGGTAGGTATAGTCTTTATTATACTCACCGGGGAAAGATGAACCGAAGTCCGCGCATGCCAAGTTTACTCCGTAAGGTTCACCTGTCTCTTTTACCGGAGGTTGATTACTTTTACATCCATTTAGAGTAAGAAGGCTAAGTAGTAGAAAAGCCGAAATAAAAACTTTTTTCATAATGTTCTGTTTAATAGGGTGATTGAAGATTCCAGCCTTTTACAATAACTGGAGATTCCAAATTTATTTTTAATATTTTTGATTCCTGTGGGTTAAGCCATATATAGTTCTCCGAAACGATAAGTTGGTCCATTTTTTCTGGTACTTCTACGTGTACTCCGATAGCAGGGTGCTTTCCTGTATTTGTTAAAGTCACCATATTACCTGTGCGTTCCATTTTAATTTCTGTTTGGGGCATTGATACGATGGAGCCCGGACGTACTTCGTAATTGGTAAAGTAATAATTCCGATATATGTTTTTGTTATCTTTGATTATGTCCAGAACAAAGAATAGCATGGTCGATTTGGTTTGTTCTCTATTCAGATTTATTTCTCCTAGTTTTTTGACGACATTATCATCGCCGATACCGTTGAAAGTATGGGTGGCAACAGTATCTAGTAATGCATTGTATATAGACACTTTGACTTGATAAGGTTCTTTCTCTAATGTTTGGCAGTCATCAAGTAGATAGACAGGAAGACTGACTTCTTGACTGGCAAGGTTGCTGCGGTCAAATAGCATGACTGCTGCTAACGGGGCAAAAGACTTTTGCACAAAATAGTGAACGGGTTTTATGATACCATAATAGTCTACACATGACCATGATACACCAGGATAGTTATCGTTCATCTTATAATAAAGTGCTCCGGTAGTATGAGGCCATAATGTGCGTGCCCGTTCTAATGTATGGCGTACTCCTACTACTTGTGCTAACTGTGACCCGAGTATGAAAGAAGCCAGCGAGTCCTTCGGCATAAAATAACCGGAATATTGAGTAAGTTTCTCTATTTCTCTCATCGTTCCGAAGATAGGAGTGTGGTGCGTGAAATTACCGCTCCTTTGGGGAGGCCACACTTCTTTTTCCTCGTCCAAATATCTACGCACTGTCTCGATGTGAGGCAATGATGCTATCCCAAATTCTCCCCAAAAAGGAGCGGTCATATTCAAATTGTGATTAAGATGAGCATCGTCCCACCAGCAGTTGTAATTGTGCAGGCTGCCTCCCCAGGCTTCCCCACGATGGAAGGGACGTGTTCCGTCAAGTTCTATACTAAGTCGTCCCATCATGTCAATTGCAGGTCCGAATGGTTTATCTGATTCATTCCCTGCTCCCCACATAATAAGAGAAGGGTGATTTCTTAATCGTTTGGTATTTCTTTCCACTGTTTCTTGCAGGATAGTGTACGGTTGCGTGTTATGGCTATTCCAGGCCGTTGGCCATTCTTGCATGACTAAAATACCATATTTATCGCATAATTCGTAAAAATCATCGGTTTCGGGCATTCCTCCTCCCCAGGCTCTTAACATTTGTATGTGCTGGCTTTGGGCTATCTGGAGCAAATGCTCGTATTTATTTCTTGAGAAGTCCATTAATGCATCCATAGTGCACCAGCCTGTTCCTTTTATGAACATCGGCTTGCCATTGATGACGAATGTCCAGTTATAATAATCTTCTTTAGCACCATCAATTAATGGTCTCATCTCAATAGTCCGTATACCGAACGACGTTTTTATATGGGCTGTCTTCCCTTTTTGTGGAACGAAGAATAGGTTGAGGTCGTATAGTGATTGTTCTCCTCTGTCATTGGGCCACCAAAGATGCGGATCTTTGATTTGAAAGTCTAAAGATAAAGTTTCCTGTTTTTTCTGACTATTTATGTCGAAACGATAATATTGTGTTATTCCTTTGAAGTTCTTGGGAGATACTTCTGCATATAATACTCCTTTTAATGGAGATGATTTTTTATGCAGATCAAGAGTTAAGCGCATTTGACCATCGAGCGAACGAGTAGCGATGAAGGGTGATTCTATTTCTACTGCGGCTTGTTCTTTTAATTGAACACTACGCCAGATTCCTAATGATGGGATTTGTGCATAATGCCATCCATAAACGCAATTGAATACAACTGTATATTTCCAACTTTCATTTGCGTTGGGAGGCCAGTTGCCCAGAAACATTTGAGGGATGGCTTCTAGTTTTACTATGAGAGTGTTTTTATTCTTTAAATAGTTACCTATTGAAAAATCGGGCCCTCCGAACATACCTTCGTGTGTTCCTAAAAGTTTTCCATTGAGCCATATTGTACATTTGTTAGCAATTCCGCCAAAAGATAATATACAGTGAGATGAGGGGGAGTCTAGTTCGAACTCCCGCTTCATCCACCATGTCTTGTAAGATTGTTTTTCTGCAATAGAGTCATTCTGTCCGATGTATGGATCGGGTATGATTCCATTTTCTACTAATGCGGTGTGAATACTACCAGGCACATGGGCAGGTATTTGATCTGTCCAGATAGTGTGTAAACGTTCTTTTTCAGTTCCTCCTTCTGCCAGTTGCCAGGTTCCGTCCAAAAAGATGTTTGCAGGAGTATCTCTGACAAGAGGAATATTTCCTGTTTCAGTCATCTGTATATCTTTTACTTCCATTGGAGATAGCTTTGCTGCAAAGCTTTCTCTGTCTATCTCATCCATTGATTTTTGTGCAATAACCATTGGAGTGGATAGCAGTAAAGTGATAATAGTGATGATTCGAGTTCTCATGGACAGTATTTATTCTGATTATTGTTGTGTACTTTTATATTTCAGGAGCGTGCTTAATTGCGGACGATCCTGTGTGTAATTATTGGTCGGTTGGACAGATAAGGGATAATCACCCCATCGTGGACCGGCAGACCAGTAAGTTCCGTTTATTCCATTTTCTTGTAGATATTTAAGTGCTGCATCAAGAATATCCATCCAACGGCCGTCAGTATCAGGTATACCATATTCACCAACGAATCCACGTTTATTATTTTCTTTCAGCCAGTCAACAAAAGGTTTCAAACGAGCCACCCCTGTTTGAACGGTTGCACCATCTTCATCATATCCTTTATTATAGTTTCCGGAAGAATCCGAATCGAAATATATATGTGCCTGGAATATCAGGTTATTACTTGGATCTGTAAGAGTTTTCAGATTGTCACTGCATTCTTTCCATCGTCTGGCAGAGCTGAATTCGTCTCCGCTAACTATGATGGTCGTTTTAGTATCTATAGTGCGGATGGCATTAATGCAGGCTTGGGCTATGTTAACCCATGGTGTCGACGCCAGCATTTCGTAGGGCTCATTCATGATGTCGTAACCCCAGATATTTTTATAGTCTTTAAACTCTTTTGCCAGTTTCTTCCATACGTCACAGAAATTGTCAACAGTGCATCGTGCATTACCAATGATTGCATATTGATTATTTTGTGAACTTTGACCGTCGCAATATACACAATATCTTCCAAAGTTATGCATATCCAGAAGTATCTGTATGTTTCTATCTTCAGCGGCTTTGACGAATTTCTTCATTTTTGCCAGCTCTGTTGCATTTAATTCCCCATTCATTGTGGGTTGTATACGTTCCCAACGAAAAGGAAAACGTACCAGATAAAGGCCTTTGGCTTTAAAGTAATCCAAATCTTTTTCTGTGGGATAACCATAGTGGGTACCATCCACCCCCGGATACACATTCCCAAATTCAGCTCCTGACAGGTTAACTCCAAAATAAGCTGTTTGTTTGGTTGGTTGAGGCTCATCACTATTTTCTTCTTCGTCTGATTTGGAACAAGATGAAAATAGAAGTGCTACAATCGTTACTAATGAAAATAAGTCTTTTAGCATAAATCGAATCTTTTTGATTATGAGGGAACGCCCATATTAAAGCGTTCCCTTTTTTATTTTTACTTATGAACAAATCTGAAATTACACATACTTAAATCAAAATCCTGTGCAGATTCAGGAGAGAATATGATTTTGAAAGCTGTGTTGGTACTGGGATCGATGGAACTGGGCAACAATGATTCTGTGTCAGCACTGATCCGTACTGTTTGCCATCCGCCATAAGTATTGACCGGAATTCCTCCTTTGGAAGGATACCATCCATAATCTCCTAAGATGATACGCGCTTGGGCTGATATCGGGAATTTAGCTCCAGTACAGATTTCAAATCTTAAATCGTATGATGAAAGATCTGCGGCTACTTCTGCTGGTACAGTAATATATCCGGCCCACATAACCATCCATCCCCAAGCTTTCACGGAATTATTGAATCGAATATATTTTCCTCCTTCTACTAATGGTTCCGGTTGTCCTTCTAATGTGCCGTCACATAAGAAATTTTTCGGGGCATCAGGGAATTGGCTGGAATGTGTAAAAGCACCGCTTCCCGGCCAATTATTGAAATCAAAAAGTTGAGATACTCCCGGATCCATGTATGTGAGCTTGTATGCTTCATCCATATTGGCTCCTTTTATAGTAAGGGTAGATTTCGGAGTGGCATTTGCCGGGATTTCTATTGTTAGTTCTGTACGAGTGGCATCGATTACATTTACCGGTAAATTACCTAGATTAACAATTGCTTCTTCGATTGTAATACCGTAAAGGTCAAAGTTATCACCTGTAATAACTGTCGTATCTCCTGGTTGGGTAAATTCATTCTTGAGTCCATTGATTGTTAAATCAGGGATGGAAACAACAAAAGGAATACTTAGTTCTCCGTGTTTGGTTGTAATATAAATCGTGTTGGTCACTTCTTTAGGAAGTGCACGGGGAATAGGTGCGAGAAGCATATCGTAGGTCGAATATACCTCCTTGCTGTCCACTTCGATATCATTGAATTTTAGAGAGGTGATGTCTCCGAGATTTGTTCCCTCAATTCGTACTACTTGTTCGAAATTCGCTCCCTCAATGGGAAATTCAGCATCTGTTGCCAAAACAACTTTGTCTACAGTCGGAGCACCTGTTGACGGTTTGTTTTCTTTGGCTTTCAGATCGTCGACTTCAACAATATCCGTACAGGATGTTAAAGCAAATATGGATGCTGCGATTATTGCAAAATATTTTATTTTCTTCATAATCTGTTTTATTACATGGTTATAAGTGATTAATCCCAGCCAGGATTATTCTCATTAATTCCTTGGTTCGTCAGGATTTCAAGAGTCGGAATCGGGAATAGCAGATGTTTACTGGAACGTTGTTTTACGTTATTGGCTTCATCCATTCCGCCTAGAGCATTCATTGCCTGCAAATAAATTCCCCAACGTATTAAATCCCAACGACGATCGCCTTCCAAGGCTAATTCCATTGCACGTTCTTCAAGGATTGCAGAACGCAGGCTGGTTTTATCTGTAAAGTTTGCCAGTTCTTTACCTGTTGCGTTACTACGGGTGCGGACATCATTTAAAGCGTCTACCGATTCTTTTGTCGGACCATTTAATTCATTAGCTGCTTCTGCAAAAATTAGAACAACATCAGCATAACGTAAAAATGGGTAATTGGCATCTGTACGAGGTTGAGTCTGATCGGCTATTTGTTGTGAATATTTAGTGGTGAAAGCAAAGAACTGTTCTGAACCTGCTTCATCACATCTCCATCCGGAGGTTACTTTAGGATTATCGAACGGAGGCTCTTTGGCTTCAACCATACGTTGCCATTTCCCGAAGTTCGGATAGTATGAACCACCACCCCAACTTGTATCGGAGTTCTGACGTATCCAACAATGCAACACTCCTTTGTCCACGCGGTAGTCTTTTTCTTCAAACAATAGATACCAGTGTTTTCTACATCCTACCGTTAAACTATTGTCTATGTTTCCTGCTGCATTGAGTCTGCCACAGTAGTGCGAGCTGAATAGTGTACCGTATAATTCATCACCGGATTTAGTTTGTAAACCGAATAAGTGTTCACTACAAGTTTTGCCGGAAGGAGACCAAATCAAATCATAGTCCTCAAGTTTGTGTGTCCCATATTCTCCTCCGATTACATCTCCCGCAACTTCGTAGGCCAGTCTGTAATATTCTTGAGAAGAAAAGCTTTCGTAACCGGCAACTTGATCCTTGGAGAATGTTGTCGGAACAGGTTCTGTATACACTTTGGTCATAGTACCATTTACATTCTGCATAACAAACGGTGCACCGGTTTTTACTGTTATTTGTTCTCCGGTAGACATGGAAGCAGAACCGATAGTTGCATATACTTTGGCTAACAAACCTGCTGCAGTTGCAGCACAGACTCTTCCGGGTTTAAAGCCATTATCTGTGTTTTTATAAATCATATCTTTAGCATCCTTAAGCAAAGGTATGATTGTTTCCGTGTAGACTTGTGCAATCGGAATACGCGGATTGTTAGTATATTGTCCGGATTCGTTTACACTGACCGAATAAATAGGGATAGCTCCATAAGCACGTACCAAGTAGAAATATGCCCATGCTTTAAGAAAATAACATTCTCCTAATGCATTCTTTTTAAATTCTTCCGATACATTCTGCATCTTATTGATTTCAGAGACCGCTATATTTGCCCGGTTAATCAACGAGTACATTCCGGTCCAAAGTACATCGGCCTGTCCGTCACCTCCCTGGAAGTTACCACTTCCAAACTGGCTGAACTGCCATACTGCACCGGAAATATAGTCACAGTCATAGTCCAGCGGTCGTGGGAAACTACCGTATCTGAACATGGCTTCGTGTAATGTATTATATACTCCTGTTACCCACATGTCGGCACCATTATCAGAATCCTCAACATCTTCAGGGACAATGAAGTCGAAAGGCTTTTCTTCGATCATACTTTCGCATGATGTCATTACTGCTCCGGATAATAGGAGACTGGATGCCATCAGATATATGAATATATTTTTCTTTTTCATCATTTCTTGAGATTATAAAGTTAATTTAAAACCTATTGAATATGTTCTGCTGCTCGGGTATGAGAAAATATCAACTCCTCTTCTAGAAGCGTCAGAACCAAAGGCGTTTACATCCGGATCAAACCAACTATAACCTGTAATCGTGAATACGTTTGTTACTGTACCGAAAACAGACAAATTGCTAATACCTTTTATGACTGAACCGAAATTGTAGTTTAAGTTGATCGTTTTTAGTCTGAAGTAAGAACCATCTTCTACATAACGGTCGGAGAGTTTCATGTCACGGGTCATTGCAGTAGTGACGCGAGGCCATTTGGCGTTAGCTGCATTCTCTGGTGTCCAGCGGGAATCATAAGCATCTTGAGTGATGTTTGCAATACTGCTCATTCCGATATTTGTCAAGTTACCATTAAAAATATCATTACCATGAGTACCTTGGAAGAACAATCCCAGAGTCAGATTTTTCCATCGTAAATTGGCATTCAGCCCGTAAATAAAGTCTGGATTAGTATCACCGATGATAGCTCGGTCTTCTGACGTTATTTTTCCGTCATTGTTTTTGTCCAGGTATTTGATTTCACCGATCATTCTGCGAGCCTCATCATCAGATGCTTTGGCATATATTGGATCTGCACGGACTTCTGCTATATTATCATAGAAGCCGTCTTCTATATAGCCGAAGAGTGTTCCGATAGGTAATCCATTTCTTTGCAGAAAGACTTCTTTGGCACTATACCATAATTGGTTAGCATATTGATCGGCCGTTAAACCTCCGATTTCATTTTTATTAAAAGAGATGTTACCGTCGAAGTCTAAGGTCCAGTCTTTTTTATCTAATGCAATGATTTTACCGGTTAGCTCAAGTCCTTTGTTTTTTACATGACCGAAATTCGTCCACATGGTAGTATAACCGGTACTATTCGGTATAGATACATTTTGTAGCAGGTCATTAGTTTTTTTATAATAATAGTTAGCTGATAAACTAATCCTGTTATTCCAGAATCCCATGTCGAGTCCGACATTATATTGGTCGGTTGTTTCCCATTTGAGTTTGTCATTCAAAGGACCTTTGTAAGTTTGTCCTGCAAATCCACTGCTCAATGTTCCGTCCAGAGGGTAATTGGATGGTGCAAGTGAAGCGATGGTCTGGTAACTGCTGATCGCTTGATTACCGGTTTGACCGTAGCTGAATCGCAACTTTAAGTTACTGAATATATTTAGGTTTTTGATGAATTCTTCTTCAGATATAGTCCATGCTACTGCTCCTGAAGCGAAGTTCGCGAATTTATTTCCGGGAGCGAAACGGCTTGAACCATCACGACGGAACGATGCTGTGAAAATATAGCGATCCTTGAGTGTATAGTTGGCGCGTCCTAATAAGGAGACTAGAACTGCTTGTCCTCGATAGCTGGCTGGTGTCTCAATATTTAATGCCTGGCTCATATCGAAGTCCTGTGTGATGTCAGTCGGGAAGTTGGACGCATTCATTGTTTTGCCACCCCAGTCTGATTTTTCGTAAGTGAAACCGGCTACTACATTGAGATGATGTAGTTTGTTGAATGTCTTATCGAAAGTAACCAATGATTCTGCTGTTAAGTTCTGCCAGAAATTGTCGCTTTTACCAGCTCGTCCGTTGGAAGCTTTACCTTCTCCTGTTTCACGATTGTAGTAACTTGCACGATCGTTTACTGAATAACTGATACCTAGATTCTGACGGAATTTCAAACAGTCGAAGATTTTAATCTCGGCAAACGCAGAAGTAAATACATTGATTGACTTCAGCTCATCTTTAGCTGTATTAACGTATGTACGTGGATTGGCTGACAACCATGCATAAGAATCATCTTCTGTCTTGTCTCCTACATATAATGTCGGTAAATAAAGCATGGCAGAACGGATGATACTATAATCATAAGAATTTGACTTGGCAAACTTAGTTAACGAACGGGTGAAGTTGATATTTAGTCCCGTATTTAACCAGGGTTTCACATGGCTTCCGATGTTGGCACGAACAGCAAAACGTTCATAACCAGAATTCTTGATAATACCTGTCTGGTCTGTATAGTTGCCTGAAAATGCATAGTTGCTCTTTTCATTTCCTCCTGATACACTAAGATTGTATTCCTGTGTTAATGCATCTTGTAGGATCTCGTCCATCCAGTTGGTACCCTCTACCCATTCTTTATTGCCGTATTCGTCTTCGCGATAACCCGGATTGAGATAATCTTCCGGTGAAGCATAGTATTTACCGGAGTTGGGAACGATTTTATCGTTCTCGTCGCGACGGTAGTTCCATTTACCACGATAAGGAAGGTATGAATAAGGAAGATTGTCATAAGCAGCTCCATTGATTACACCCTCATTTACATAATTAGCATAGGTGTAAGCATCCAGCATTTTAACCATTTTGGCTATTTTGGAAAGTCCGAAATTGGTCGAGAACTCAACTTTAGCGTCTCCGGCACGACCTCTTTTAGTGGTAATCAATACGACACCATTCGCTCCGCGAGAACCGTAAATGGCTGTTGCCGAAGCATCCTTTAAAATGTCGATTGATTCGATGTCATTAGGATTGATCAATGACAGAGGATTAGTGGTGGAGTTGTTGCCCTCGTTGGCTTTACTGCTTGGAGTATCTCCTACTTCAAACGGAATACCGTCGACAATGTAAAGTGGTTGTGAATTTGTAGAGAATGAGTTAGCACCACGGATGGTGATACTTACACCTGAACCGGGAGCACCGTCACTCTGGTTTACTTGTACACCAGCTAATTTTCCTTGTAGGGCTTGGGAGATGCTGGTCGGGTTACCAAGCATCAAGTCATCACTTTTAATAGAAGCAACGGCTCCGGATAAATCTTTTTTCCTCATTGTACCATAGCCGATAACTACTACTTCATCCAAAGATTGAGTATCATCTTTGAGTGAAACATTGATTGTTTTACGGTTTCCTACAGTGACTTCTGTTGTTTTATAACCGATAAAAGTATACTGAAGAACAGATTTTTGGCTTTCTACTGTTATAGTATATTTACCATTTAAATCACTGATGGTACCATTGTTTTTTTTAACTCCTAACTCAACAATATTAACTCCGGGAAGAGGTTCACCTTTACTGTCTGTTACAGTACCTTTAATTTCAATACCTGCTGCTGATGCAGCTGTATTTATCATCCAGAACATAATCAAAAAGAGCCAGACTCCTTTTGATCCTTTTAGCATCCGCACTTTTGAGCGGGGAAAAGAAAAGAGATTCTTTTTCATTTTTATCAAATTTAAAATTAACTTTAGTATAAAATCTCGTATATTTATTATTGATGCAAAGCTAGTAAATAAGGAATGTAAATTATTGACGTTATTTGCCTAAAACTGATATTATTTTATCATTCTTTATTTTTATAAATATGTGAGTTGTATTGTCGGATAAACTTACGGCTTTGACGTCCTGCAGGTTTTATTAAAGACTCGTCCCATCCTCCGTTTTTGTTTGCTCGCGGAAGAATCATGGAGCAAGTTTCGTTCTTGTCTGAAATGGACCAGTTAACCCAGCTGATCTTTTTGCTTTCCAGCCATTCTACCCAACGGGTCCATTCTGGTATATCTAATGGGCCATCGCCAGTACATTCCATGCCTGCACATTCAGACACAAAAATGGGAATTCCTTTTTCCCATGCTGCTTCAGCTCTATCCCGTAACTCTTGTTTATGAGTGGCGGCATAGAAATGGAGGGTATACATTATATTATCGGATCCTTCTAAAGGACTTTCTGCTACCAGGTGTAAGTCTTGGTCCCAGTGTGGGCTGCCTACAAGAATAATATTATCAGGATCATATTTACGTATTTCAGAGATAATATCAGTTGCATATTCTTTCACACTTTCCCAACTGTCTTCCATAGGTTCGTTGTATATTTCATAAATAATATGAGGATATTTTCCGTATTTCTGTGCCATCATTGAGAAAAATGCTTTTGCTTCTTTTTTTTGTGGATAATAAGTATGCCAGTCGATTATTATATAGAGGTCGTTTTTAATTGCCGCTTTAATCACTTTATTCATGCATTTTAATGCAAATTCCGGATTTTCAATGTAGTTGTCTTCAATAACTGTTCCCATGGCGGCGCGTAAAACGGTACATTTCCAATCTTTTTTCAACCATTTCACAGATTGCTTATTGTAAAATCTGGGCCATAGGTTGTGCCAGCCATAACTAACCCCTCTTAATACAATAGGGTCTCCGGTTTGGCTGCATAATTGATTACCTTTTACTTGTAGTTGTCCCCATTGTTTTACAGGATCTTTACTGTAACTGAATAATGATATCATGGAGAATAAGGTGATAAACAAAATGACTTTCTTCATTTTCATAATAAATTAGGTATAACATATAAGATGGACGTTGCAAAGTAAGCACAAAAAAAATATGTAAAAAAGTGCTTTGTTATCATATACTGATACTTTTCTTACTATTTATTTAAGGCAAGAGTATATTACCTTATTATATATATACAAAAAAGATTAAGCCGGAAAATAAATATGATAACAGATGGCTTGAAGGTTAAAATAGTATATTGATTTGATAATAAAGTGGTTGTATGCTTATATAAGTTGCCGTACTTTTATGAATTAAATTTTATAGATAGATTCATGTTTTATTTTATATTTATCACCTTATGAAAAGAAGTATTTTTTTAGTTTGTTTTGTTGTTTTCGGGGTTGTGTCATTGTCGGCAATTGGCTCGATAGTCTCTGTAGCACAGTCGGGTTGGCAGACTGATAGTATATCTTATGGTATATCTCGAATGGTTGATATTGCATCTTTGCCCCTGTTAGATCGTGGAATCTCTGTCCATTATGAAGGTAGTATTGATAAAAGAGGAAAGAATGCCGACTGGGACTGGAGTCTTTACCAGGATCAACGTGGAGAATGGGTAATATTTGATGTTGATGGTCCGGGATGTATTTATAATCTTGTACAACATCGCTATATGAGTTCAAGTGATCCGCTCTTCCGTTTTTATTTTGATGGAGAAGAAACACCTCGTTTTAGTTTACATTTATCTGAATTCGGAGAGAAAGAGCCTTTTATAAAACCTTTGGCTGAAAGTTATATTGGCCCGTTTGATAACGGAAGAGGGCCCATACGTGTTGCACGGAGTTTTGTTCCAATGCCGTTTAACAAGGGATGCCGTGTAACTACCGATGTGAAACTGGAAGGTTATGAAAGAACCAAAGGTGAAGGAGGTTGGGGACATGTTGTATACCACACTTATGCGGACAATGGTATCAAGACCTTTACCGGGAAGGAGAATTATGATACTTTGATACAATTATGGAAGAAACAAGGTAGTAATCTTTTGTGCAAAGATCAATTGGCATATCATCGTAAGTCGGAACAAAAGATTAATGCTGGCGAATCCATTACTTTATTGGATGAAAAAGGAGAGGGAGCTATTGGTTCTTTAAAATTTTATCTTCCGGAGATTAATGAGCAGCACTTGCAGGATGTATGGATTCATATGTTTTGGGATGCTCATCAGCAACCCGATATTTCTTGTCCTTTAGCGTGTTTGGGAGGCAACTCTTTGGGCTTTCACGATACCAACTATTTGCTGTCAGGATATAACACAGACGGTTGGTTTTATAATTATTTTCCAATGCCATATTGGAAGCATGCGAAGATAATAATTGAAAATCGTAGTGGCGTTCCTGTTTCTTTGGGATTCTCAGAAATAGCTGTTTCCAGGTCGGTTTATCCCACATCTAATACCGGATACTTTCGTAATACACCATATTATACCCGAAAACATGTGGCAGGAATAGATAGTCCGATAGCTGCTATTCAAGGAAGAGGGAAGATGGTTGCTGCTCATGTTACATGTCATGCCGAACGTTCACATATCATTTCTTGCGAGGGGGATGTTCGTGTATATATTGACGGCAAACGAACACCACAAGTTGAGAGTGACGGTTCTGAAAGTTATGTTTGTTATGGTTGGGGATTCCCGACCCCGCCTGAAGTGCATCCAATGGGAGGGTATGACGGTCTTTCGGATAACCCATGGTCTATGACTCGTTTTTGTATAGGCGATAGTTATCCTTTCTATTCAGAACTGAAGTTTGGAATAGAGTCGGGCGAATATAACAATCAGTATTTGGAACACTCGGGTACTATATTCTATTATGGTCAAGATAAAAATGTACTGGTGAAAACTGATAGTTTGGATTTAAACTCTTCTCGTTCTATTAAACGGCACTCTTATAAAGCTATGGGTAATGTACGCAGAACAAAATTGGAAAGTTTCTTTGAGGGAAATGAGGATCGTATTTTATATGTAGGAGAAACCGTCCGGTTTGAAAGTTTTAGTAGTTTTAGAGTGAATATATCTTCTCAAAATGAAGGAGTGCGTTTGCGTAGGTTGAGCGACCAAAACGATGTTCGACAAGCAGCCCGTGTTTTTGTTGATGGTGAAGAGGTTACAGAACGTTTATGGTATGTAGCTGATAGTAACCCTTATAAACGCTGGCTGGAAGATGACTTTGAAATTCCAGCCAAGTATACTAAGGGAAAGAAATCATTAAATATTCGTATCGTACCAGTTTCTATGTCTAAAGAGGGAAAAAATACTTGGAATGAAGCTGAATATCAGGTGTTTTGTTATAATAATTAAATATTATAAATCAATACCACCGTGTACGCCACATAACAAAGTATCATAATCCCTCCTTCGATTCTTGTGATAGTCCTTTTGGCAAAGAACAGCCCGAATAACCAGAGCAGGATACCGGAACCTACTAGCGTAAACAGGTCGAAGTTGGTAATTCCGCTAAGACGGAGAGGAGTGATGCTGGCGCTACATCCCAGTACAAAGAATATATTGAAGAGGTTACTACCGATCACATTTCCAATGGCAATTTCCGGATTCTTCTTTAATGCGGCAACGATAGACGTAGCCAGTTCAGGAAGAGAAGTACCTCCTGCAACCAGTGTCAATCCGATAATCGATTCGCTGACACCCAGGTTGCGGGCGATGCCTGTGGCGCCGTCAACAAACAACTGACCTCCAAAAATGAGGGCAGCCAAACCTCCGATGATATAAAGAATGGATTTCCACCAGGGGAGTGATTTGATTTCTGTCTCCTCTTCTATGGTCGGAGCTTCTATCTGTCCCGCCTGTTCTGTTGTGCTCGGCTTGGAGGCGATGGCAAAGGTGTAACCCATGAAGATAACAAAAAAACAAAGCAATAATAAGCCGTCTACTCTGTTCAGGATATTCTCCGGAGCTTTATCCAGGAATACATCATTGGCACAAATCAGCAAGACAATAGAAGAAAGTATGCAGAGTGGTATCTCTTTTCTAAGTGTATTGCGGGTGATGACAATCGGGGCGAATAAGGCCGTGCAGCCCACAATCATCAACGTATTGAAAATGTTACTTCCCACCACGTTGCCTATGGCAATATCCGCGCTGCCTTTGATGGCAGAAGATACACTGACCGTCAGTTCCGGGGCAGAAGTGCCGAATGCAACGATGGTAAGTCCGATCACGATGGGAGGGATATGAAAACGCTTGGCTACCGAGGCGGCACCGTCTGTTAATCCGTTGGCTCCTAGAAGAATGAGGATTAATCCCCCGATAAGTAATAATATATTCATGCTTTTTTCTCTTTTAGTGGCAAAGATAATCAATTTGGAAATGGTAATGTCAAAAACAATCCGTATGTTTGCTCTGTTTTTAATGAAATGTTAGATTAACCTTAATTATAATCAAGGAATATAAGGTATGGAAATAAATAAAATAAAACGGTCGTTACTGGTGTTGTTCTTTTCTTTCCTGGCAATCGGGGCGCAAGCACAGTTGGAACAGGCGGTTAAGAAGATATTTGCCGGAGATACAATAACGGGCGGACATGTTCCTTTGAAACGGGATTCGGACTCTATCCATCTGGTAAATATGCAGAAATCATTGGAAGAAGCCCGGCTCAATGAGGCGAATATGAGGATGGAAATGGAGCAGATGAAACTCCAGATGGCTACCGCCGACTCCGTAAAATATGCACAGCAACGACAGCGTATCGACTCCCTGCGGCAGTTCACAAAAGGAATACCGGTAGTGGCGGACGGTGATACCTTATTTTACCTTTTCACCAAACGGGGTGGATATACTCCCCAGCAACGTGCCCAAATGACCGGTGCGGCAATTGAAGAAATAGGAAGACGCTTCAATCTACAACCCGATTCTGTGGCTATCGACCATTCGGACATAGTTTCCGATTTGATGTACGGCAGCAAAGTATTGCTTTCTCTTACCGATCAGGATGCCTTATGGGAAGGAGTTTCCCGTGATTCGCTAGCTAAGGAAAGACAGCAGAGTGTCATTACCAAACTGCATGAGATGAAAGCCGAGCACGGACTTTGGCGAATGGCAAAGCGTGTGCTCTATTTTGTGTTGGTAATTACAGGACAGTATTTCCTGTTCCGCTTGACCAACTGGTTGTTCCGTAAACTGAAAGCGCGTATCCTGCGCCTGAAAGACACGAAGATAAAACCGGTAGCCATCCAGGGATATGAATTGCTGGATGCGCAGAAACAGGCGAATCTGTTAGTATTCCTGTCCAGTATCGGGCGGTATATACTGATGGGATTGCAGCTACTGTTTACCGTACCGTTGATTTTTATCATCTTCCCACAGACAGAAGGACTGGCATATCAACTGTTGGGCTATATATGGAATCCGATTCGCGGTATCTTTGTGGGTATTATCGATTATGTGCCCAAACTGTTTACCATCATCGTCATCTGGTATGCCGTGAAGTATTTGGTACGTCTCGTCTTGTATCTGGCACGTGAAGTGGAAGCAGGACGACTCAAAATCAACGGCTTCTATCCGGACTGGGCGATGCCGACTTTCCATATCGCCCGTTTCCTGCTCTATGCATTTATGATTGCGATGATTTATCCTTATCTTCCGGGCTCCGATTCCGGTGTGTTCCAAGGGATTTCGGTATTTGTCGGATTGATCGTTTCGCTCGGATCAAGTACGGTTATCGGTAATATTATTGCCGGACTGGTGATTACTTATATGCGTCCGTTCAAGATGGGCGACCGGATCAAATTGAATGATACCACCGGAGATATCATCGAAAAAACTCCTCTTGTCACCCGCATCCGGACTCCTAAAAATGAGGTTGTGACTGTTCCCAATTCATTTATCATGTCGTCTCATACAGTAAACTACAGTACTTCGGCGCGTGAATATGGATTGATTATTCACTCGGAAGTATCTATCGGTTATGATATTCCCTGGCGGCAGGTTAATCAGATACTGATTGATGCTGCGTTGAACACTCCCGGAGTGGTGGATGATCCGCGTCCGTTTGTGTTGGAAACTTCGTTGAGCGACTGGTATCCGGTCTATCAAATTAATGCTTATATCAAACAGGCAGATAAGATGGCACAGATTTATTCGGATTTGCATCAGAACATTCAGGATAAATTTAATGAGGCCGGCATTGAAATTATGTCACCGCACTATATGGCAGTTCGGGATGGGAATGAATCGACAATTCAGAAAGGCGCTGTGAAAAACAGCGGTCCTGCGAAGACAGCGGAGCAGGGTGATGTATCGGAAAAGGCATAGAGTTACGTCCCGATGATGATTGCGCATCCGGAGAACACTAATAAGATGAAGTAAGTAGCTGACTATTGGTTGGCTGCAAACGTATATTATCCCACAAAATAGGTTCAAGGGTAATTATATAAAGAAGCGTCCCTTTCATCGCGAAAGGAACGCCTCGGGTTGTGTGTTTTTTCACTGAGAGTAGAATTTATATCATCAAGAGAATTTATTTCTTTCGGGTCACCGTATAAAGTATATTCCCTTTTTTATCTATCATACGAAGGTTGAGCTCTTTTTTGTCGATAGAGCAGACAGAGAAACCCGGTTCGGGGCTGCAGAACTTTGTACCTTCGATAGGTTCCACTTTGCGTGCCAGTGAGCCGGAGGAGTTAACGACATAATCGATGTCACTTCCCGGAACCCGGATATGCTGGAAGTTATGGATGTGTCCGCAGATGTACATATCTACCTTGTGCTTGCGTAAGATGGTGTCAACCCGTTTCTGCATGTCCAGTCGTTCGCTTTCCTCTTTGGGAGTATAAGCGTAGATGGGATGGTGTCCGGCTACGATAACCCAGTCTTCTTTTGCATTGGCAAGCACAGATTCCAGCCAGGATAGTTGCTTGTTGACATCCTGTTTGCAGGCATCGGGATATTTATCACTTTCCTGGCGGTATTTCTCAATCAGAGGAGTCGTGTCAATCCAGACGATGCGGATGGTGGCACCTTTCTCTTCGAATGTTTGGGTGTAATAACGGGCGGGCATTGTCCAGCGGCGGCTGATATGGGTGTAATCCAATACGGCTTGCGTGTTTCCGCGATATTCATGGTTTCCCAGGATAGGGAACCAGTCGATCATTAGTTCCGGATGGGAGTAGATTAATTCGTAGTTGGTCATCCACAAAGGGTCGTTCACGCTGCGAACTCCTTCGAAGTGATGGACATCTCCGGTGGCCAGAACAAATTCAGGACCGATCTCTTCGCCCATCGTACCCATTAATTCGGCTATTGGCTTTTGGTCGTAATATCCGTTGCGGCCTAAATCATTCGCTACGTAGAAGTTAAACTTCTTGTCAAATATAGAGTAGTCCGTCAACTGTGCCTGAACGAATGTACAGACGGAGACTAATGCGAGAATCAATAAACTCTTAATTTTCATATTCATATTCTGTTGTATATTAGTTGTTTATATATAGATAGTTATTCTGAATCTTTTGGCTTGTTGGTTTAAAAGGAAGAGAACGTTTCTTTTAAACCAATGCTCTGTTCCTTTTAAACCAACGGGGGCTTCCTTTTAAAGGAATGAATATCGTTGTTTGGCTCGCATCAGAAGTTCACTTTTACGCCGGCGTTTATCTTTACACCGTAGTGTTCAGACTGCATGGTACGGTCTTTAGTGCCCTGATAATAACGCAATGGTTGGTTCAATAAGTTGGTAGCATCTGCGTAGAATGTTGTTTTGAACTTCTTGCCGAATGTATAGCTTGCGTTCAGGTCCATATAGTTCACGGCATCATAGTAACGGTCTAGTGCGGCAACTTCTCCCATTTCGTCGATAAAGCTGGATGCAAAGTTGTAGGAGAGACGTACGTTAAAACCTTTCTTTTCGAAGTAGAGTGAGGCGTTTGCCGTATGTTCGGGAGAACCGGGTAAGGAGAGGTCTTTCTCATTTTCGCGCCCTTCGAAATTGAAGTTGTTCACTTTGGTGTGAGTGTAGGTGTATGTACCGTAAAATCCGATGCATTTCAATGCCGGAGCGATGAAGCTGAAATCACGTTGATAAGCCAGTTCCACACCAAGCAAGTCGGCATCACCTGCGTTTTTGGGTTGGGTGAACTTCTTGTATTCATTGTTTTGGTAGGTATAGTCACCAATCACCTGATCGACAATGAAATCGTTGATTTTCTTATAGAAGATACCTGCACTGACCAGACCGACGCTCTTGAAATAGTAATCGGCACTTAAATCGAAGTTGTATGAGAGGGTGGGAGTCAGGTCAGAATTACCCATCACGAGTTCATTGTCGCTGCGGTTGATATTGACACATGGAATTAATGCGGAATATTTGGGGCGGCTCAATGTTTCTGTGAAAGAGGCGCGAACTTTGAAATCATCGGTCACATCGTATTTCAATAATACGCTGGGGAGCCAGTTGACATAGTTGTTTTTATGATCTCCGGTCGGTTCAAGCGTTTCGTTTTCCTCTTCATCCACCATCCAGTTCCAGCCGTCGTATTTGATATGAGTGGCTTCCATGCGGAGACCCAGCATCATTTTTAGTTTCTTTCCCAGGTTTTGGTCGAAGCGGAAAAAAGCGGAAGTCACATTCTCTTTAGCATGATAGTTGCCGGAAGATTCTTCGAGCACCTGTTCACCCTCCATGTTTTTCAGGTCGAGCGAACCCAGATATTCTTTGGATACGAAATCGGTGGCTTTATACTGATTGCCGGGCATGAAGCCGTCGCGAATCTCACTCGTGAGGTTGTCCATATACGCTGTTTTGTATGCATCCTTGTAGGCGTCTGCGTAGTCGTAGACGGTTACATCGCGATTTTTAGTCTTGGATGCATATTTGGCTCCGAATTTCAGGCTGTTTCCATAGATTCCGTTGGCCAGCGGCAGTTCGAAATCTACTTTGAACTTCAGGTCTTTTTCGTAGATTTCCTGGTTGCTTTCGGTTAGTTCTTTCACTTTCCATTTTCCTCTTTCACCGTCCACTTCTCCGTTGTGCAGGTTTACATCGGTTGTCACATACGGAAAACGGCCGCCTGCATCCACGATGTCAAATCCGAGAAAGTCTTGTTTCAGATTGAAGTATCTTTCGTTCGGACGGTCTTCGCTGGCACGTGCGTAAGAAGCTCCCCAGTTCATTGACAGTTTGCCGAACTGATGTTCTCCGCCCAGGCTGAAATCCATTGTCTGTTGCAGTTCCAAGCGGGCGTTTTTGTTGTTGGGAGTACCTCCCTTAGTCTCTATTTGGGCAGATTGCTGCATTTCGCCTTCATCGTCCGGTCCTGTTTTGTCGAGGTCTTTGTAGGTGACGCGATAGCGGTTTTCCCAGTCGTGACGGCGGTTGTAGATGCCTTGCAGTGTCAGTCGGTGATTCGGGTTTATTTCGTAATCGAAAGCCAGTGAGTAGCTTTGGCGTTCACGTGTCACGTAGTACTGGCGTTTTTGTGCTTCTACCATTACTACTTCTCCTTTCTTATTCACATCGTATTCAAATTCTACATCATCCGAACCTACCGGAGCATTTTGATAAGAAACGGCTGCCATCATTCCCAATTTGTCGTTGAAGAAGCGGTCGCCATAAGTGAAACCCAGGTTCAGTTGGGCTTTCTGGCTAATCCAGTTGTATCCGGTTCCTGCTGTGGCACTGATGGTTCGTTTATAAGGAGTACTTTTAGTAATCAGATTGATAGAACCGCCAATGGCATCTCCATCCATATCCGAGGTGACTACCTTGCTTACTTCGATGGTTTGTATCATATCGGCAGGAATAAGGTCGAGCTGCACATTACGTGTGTCGCCTTCGGCAGAAGGGAGACGGTTGCCGTTGATTGTTACAGAACTAAGATCGGCCGAAGTTCCGCGTACTTGTCCGAAGCGGGCTTCTCCCTGATCGTATTGTACGTTAATACCATTGATACGCTTCAGTGCGTCTCCGATATTGGAGTCAGGGAATTTACCCACCTGATCGGCTGAAACGACATTGGTGATCCCTAGTGTGTTCTTCTGCGAGTTGATGGCGCGGCGTTGCCCCTGAAAAGCTCCGCCTACTACTACCTCTTGCAGTTCGAGTCCTTCATTCAGGATTACGTCTTTTTCGAGTGTCTTTCCGGCCGGAATGGTGATTTTCATTTCAACGGGTGAGTAGCCTACGTAGCTTACTTTTACGGTGTATGTGCCCGGAGTAAGATTGGCGAAAGTATAATAACCGTTGACATCACTGGTCACCCCGGTATGTAGCTTTTCGATATAGATGGATGCTCCCGGAAGGGTCTGTTTGGAAGTATCTACGATGCGTCCGCGGATAGTGCCTTGTTTGACTACGTTCACTTTTTCTTCTGCGAAAGTGTTACCGCTTGTGCTCATGACCAAAAGAACAAATGAGACAAATTTCAAAAATCGTTTCATAAATGTTAGCGTGCGTTAATTATTTGCTGCAAAAGTAGAGGGTTGACGTTTCTTACTTTTTACAGTTGGTTGAAGAACGCGTAACAAATATGCTACGTTTGTATTACAGCTTCCGGAACCGGTGATTGACGGGTTTTCTATCCTGGGAAACTATGGATTTTGCGGAAATGCATAGGCTGTATCAGATTATATCAGGATTGGGCTCCGGTATTACTGTTGTGTTCCGTATAATGAATATCAAAACGTCCGTTAGTCAGCCGTTTGCCGTTACCGAATGTGACACTGATAATTTTCATTTCTGTGTCGAAACGGCTTATGAAAGCTGTTCCGTCTTCCAGCTCTTCTCTTCCGAACTCTATATCGGTAATCGTTGATTCTTTGCCTTCTTGGGGCGATAAAATAGTGAAAGATAGATTGATACCGGGCTTTACGGAAACACTAACAGAGAGTTTGTCTTCTTCTGTGTAATAGTGGAATGAATCATACGTCCATACATACGAGTGTCCCCAATTCAGGTATCGCCCTCCCACATAAATCCAGCCGTCCATCAGGCAACCGAATGTGTTGGCTCCTGTAGTGGTGGCAGAAGGCAAAACGGTGATGTCGATCGATTCATCTTCCGTTTCTTTACAGCTCCAGAGGCTGATGATGGAAAAGAGAATGAGTATATATTTCTTCATAGTGCTTTTTTTAGTGGATGTTAGAAATAATAGGATAATCCCGTAGTGATGTTTAGTCGCGTGAGGTTGACATCATCATTTGAATTGAGTTTTACAGTAACCTTTTCTTCGTGATAGTAAGTCCTTATTCTAAGTAGCTCACTATACATATATTGTACTCCTAAACTGACTCCCAGGTTGGAATTCAGCTTATAGGTAAGATTGGCATTGGTGAGGAGACCGATAGTGAAGGCTCTCACTTTTCGTGTGTTGCCGAATACCTCGCTGTTGTTCCGCAGAATGACTCCGCCGGGACCGGTTGTCACCCGGATTTGCCAATGTTTGGTATTGGCATTACACATTCCGATTTGCGTGCCGATGAAATGAACCCATAAATGGTCTTTTCCTTCAGGATGGCTTCCTTTGGAAGAAAATCCGGTGTAGATTCCTCCGAAGATAAAGCGTTTGAGAGGACGGAAATGGTATTGTCCATCCCAGCTTACGCCTTGTGCAAGTGTACGTTGGTAGCTGTGGGTACTTAACGTTAGTGTGGGAGGATTATGAAACATCACACCGTAGCCGGCATGGAACGAGAACTCATGTCGCTCAAAATCTCTCTGTGAGAAAAGTGGAGTGTGACAGGACAGAGTGAATACGATTAATAATAGAATCGCTTTTATGGGTGTTTGATTCATCTGAATTAGTTTAGATTGTGTTTCTTTTCGCAAAAATAGCAAATAGTTCAGACTTTCTCACAGCGGATGATAACTTTTTGTCCATTATTTAATGTGCTGGCAAATAAGTAGGTATCTCCTCCCTCTGTCAGATGGAGCCGTTTGCGAAGTTCGGCTACTGTGGCGGGAAAGTTGCGGACAGTCACATTTGCTTTTTTCAGGTCTGCCAGATTCTCTTTTACTTCTTTTTTATTGAAACTGCACTGGTTGACAATCCGGAAGATTCTTCCGGGGAAGTTTTCAATAAAAGTATCGGAGGTATAAAGATGACTGTTGGGATGCAGTTTCCGGACGGGGTAGGCTGCGGCAATGCTGCGGAAGGCACCGGCTTTCAGAAGAGATGCATTCGGTTCGTAAAGGTAATCGCCTAAAGAATCGGTATAAGTACATTGGCTACGCTGCTCCTGTTCGCGGGTGAATACGAAGTGCTGTTCTTCTTGAGTCCCTTTCGTGAAGAGGTTTACACAATGAATGGTGATTTCCGCCGGTGATGTTTGTCCGAGTAGGATGAGTAGTTCCTTACATTCGTTGTTGACGGATAGGATATGAACTTCCTGTGTATGTTTCAGCTCTTTCAGTGCCAATGAAAGATCGAGCATGGGAGAGAGTTTTATCATTATCCGGCTGGCTTTGCTAAGCAGAAGATCTTCAAGCTCGGCTACGTTCGGTTCGCAGTCGGCGATGGAGACCGTTTTTCCGCCGTGTTCATTGCGGCGGGCAGGGTCGAGGAAGATACAATCTACGGGGGACATTGTTTGCAGATAGGCTACTCCATCCTCATTTCTTACGTTTATATGGTTTAGATTCAGGATGGGAAAGTTGTGTGCCGCTATTTCACAAAGCTCTTCCTGGCGTTCTACATAAGTGGCGGACTTGAATCCGGTGGCAAGAAAAGAACAGTCTATGCCGAAGCCTCCGGTGAGGTCGGTCAGCGAATCTCCCTGAAAAAGACGGGCTTTGTAGCGGGCAGTGATTTCAGAAGAGCATTGCTCTAGCGACAGATGTTTCGGATACCATATCTCTTCTATTTCTCGCCATGAAGGAATCTTTTCGGCGGCAACCTGTCTTCCTGCAATTTGGGTGATGGCAGTCGGCATATTTATATCCGGATACTTTTTAGCTTGTAAAGCTAGTGTACGTACATCGTCCGATGAATGTTCGCGGATAAAAAGTTGAGTTTCGGGGGAGATTTGTATCATGGCGTTATTGTGTTATAGGATATTACAATGAATCGTTGAGCACCGGTTATGATCTTGCTGAGCGCCGATTTATGGTATTAACTTATATTTCTGTCTGGCTACATCCCGGCTGCAAAAATTGAAATGCCACCACTCGCTGGGTAATGCACGAAACCCGGCTTCTTTCATTACTTTTCGCAGCAGTATCCGGTTCTGACGTTCTGTTTCACTCATTTTTCCGTTATGTACCAGTTCGTTTTCGTTTGTGATGTGTGCTTCCACACCTAAATGGTCTACTTGGGTTCCCATAGGTAAAGGCTGCCCTAAAGAGTCTTGAATACTGATGTCTACTGCCAGTCCGTAGTTGTGTAGTCCGCCTCCACGGTTTGGGTTAGAGACATATTTGTATTTGGATGTTCCTTTCACTACGTTCCACATCTTCTTTTGTACCGACATGGGGCGGGCTGCATCGTAAATGATAAGACTATAAGACGGGTGAAGCTCTTTCAAGGCTTTTTGTGCTTCTATAAGAGCGTATGCCGCATCCGGATGCAAATAGGCTTCCGTTAAGTTGTCGTAAAGCACTTCGCCAGTGAAATTATCAGCTTGCGTATACATTAACTTAACAACGAGGCTGCTATCCAGATCGGTTACGTTGACGAGTCCCAGTGAATCCATGTAGAGAGCCATTGCGCTTCGCTTTGGCGGTGGCGGTAAGACGGTGGCACTTTCTTCGCCGGATTGCATATCGTCCGTCGTATATTCATATTCCGTCAGGGCGGGGTTCTCCTTTTCCTTTTGGCTGGAAAAGAAGGAGCATCCTGTCAGCAGCAAACAGAAGATAGCTAAACTATATTTTAGAATAATCATTCAACCTTTTGTATTTAGTGTGCCAAAGATACTTCTTTTTGGCTTTTGCTCCAATAAGCTACCTTTAAATCCTGATTGTTTAAGTGGTCAGGTCGTGCCACTATATTGGCACAGTTATGTCTCTACGTTGGCACAACTTTGCCACTTCGATGGCACAGCCGTGCCAATACGGTGGCACAAAGTAAGAGATTAAGTAGTTGCAACAATCTTCTTAATGTTGGATATTAGCCACTGCTTTCTTCAGATTAGCGCCCCCTTTCCAAACATCCAACAGGTGCAAAACCTGTTCGTCTTTGGCTTTGCTGTGGTTGATTGATAACAGTTCCGCATAGATCTCCAACAACTTCTTTAAATCTTTGATCGGCTTCTCCGGAAGTCCGGTCAGCATTGCTACGATTAGATTCTCCAATTCCCGGTTGTGCAGGGGACTGACATTCATCATTTGTTGCTGTATCAGGTCGGTGAGTCTTTTCAGCGGTCCCCAGCCGGTATGTTGATGTGAACCTAAGATTTTACCTATGCGCTTACTGTCTATGCATCCTTTGCCGACACGGTCTATCCAGATTTCGGCGGCATAAGAACGGGAAGTCTTATCTGCTACCAACATACAACTGGCTTCCAGTATGTAAGACGCCTCATGCCAGGTGTGTCTTAACTGATGAAGTGCTTCGATGGTGGCTTTGGTGATGCCTATTTCCCTAACCTCATTTAACATCGGATCGTAAATGGCACTGCGGATACACCATACTAATAATGGTTCCGGCATATTGGGAGTTAACCATGCTAAACGTGGCAAGTCATTTTGTATATCGTCGAAGCGCTCTATCAGCGGATACATTTCGACCACTAACGGATGCGAATCGTATGAATGGTAACTGATTCTCTCATTATATTCATCTTTATTGACGACATGAGAGTTTTTGCTTTCCGGAATATCGAAAGTAAGAGTTGCGGAGGTCCATTCTACTACTTGCTTGTTGTAATCGGTATATGAGTGAGTACGCAGATAAGTTCTCCACGTAAAGTTTCCAGTCAGGAACTCGCGTGGACCTTTATTGTATGAGAAATCTTTGAATTCGGAGTAGATTGTTTCCGGCGACTTGATTAGTCCTGCTGTCATCCACCAGGAAGGATGGGTGAAGGGTGCTTGAGGGAGTGCGTTTTCTGCTCCCAACAAGAAAGAAAGTAAACGTTGGTATTCTCCCTTTAAGTCTTGAAGGAGGATAGGGAGCTCTTGTGATGAATCATCCAGTGCCATTCGCGAGAGTGCCGTTTGCATATCCATATCGTCTGGCTCGGCGTTTGCCTGCTGATATTGTTTTAATCTTTCTATCAGGGTTGCCGGGGCAATAAACATAGGCATATGGGTGGGAGTGGACAATAGGGGTAAAGGTTTCTCCTTACTCTCCAAAAGATCTAGTGTCCGGCATAATAGCTGCTTGTGAACAGGGAATTTCTCTTTTTGGTTCGTTTTCTGACGGATGGTGAGTTTCTGCAGATTACGATAGTTCCATTTACCTTTCTGCAGTTCGTCTTTCTGTACCATTTTCTGATGCAAGTCACTTAGCTCTTTTGCTTCTTTAGGGAAGCGTTTAACCAGTAGCTTTGCATAGTCAAGGAGGAAAGTTGCCATTAGTTGGTCTAATAGGCCGTTTCGTGAACTTCCTCCGCTTATCAGTAGTTTGTAAGCGCGTTGAAGGATGGGTGTCCATTGTGAGATTTGTTTTGTGTCTTGTTGATGGTCCCATTGCACTAAGGCGCCGAGGAGCAGGTCGAAATGATAGATCTCGTTCCCATCCAGCACTTGGCTGGCAAGAAATAGCAGGTCTTCGGGGGAAGCAATTTCCTGTATTCGGTTGTCCTCACGGATGATGGGGAGTATCGGTTCATACATGAAAGAGGCGGAATTGTTGTCGGGCTGTCCGAAGTGTGCGGGAGTCGCCTTATTATGGGCAGAAGTATCGTCAGACTCGTTATTCTCCAGATAAGCCTTCAGTTCTTTTTTAGTGTTTGCCAACATCGTTTCTGTATATACGGAGAGTGCTTCTCTTAATGTGGCAGATTCCGTCTCTCCATACGCCAGGATCAGTTTGACTATTTTGCTTTGAGTAGATTCTTCCCGGCTCATCAACCCTTGTGCGGCAACACAACAGATGGCGTCACGAAATTCTTTTCTTTCTTTTGCCAGTTTATTGAGTACGGCCAATGTGTTTTGGTGAATTGCCTTCACATCTGAAGCGAAAAGAACGGAAGTCTGACTTAGAAACTCTTCGATCCGAAATTGCGGATGATTGCATAAGCCCTTCAGCAGTCCGAGCATGATATTGACCGGGCGGCTGTGAGGGGCGGACAGGACGGCTAATATTTCCGGTTGTAACGCGAGTTGTTCTTCTATGCTGGGGGTAAGTGCGGTAAACATGCCTGCAAACCAGCCGCATAGGTTCTTGTTCATATTTCGGTTGACAGCGAGCAGAGATTCTCTTAATACACGCATACGGTCTAGTTTCCCGTTTTCGATAAGATATTTGTAAGGATAGTAGGGGTGTCCGCCATTTCGGTTATCCATCCAGTTCTGTCCACAGTCGTACTCAAAGAGATACCAAATATGTTCTTTAAGTGTGATTTCGCGTTTTTGCAGTATAGCAGTGGTGTTGATGTAGCTTACCAGATAACCCGCAATGGTTTGTGGAGAAGGTGTCACAGTAAGTATTCCCTGCTCTATCCAATCCATCAGGACTTCGTAATCCATTCCGTAGAAACCGCCGAATTCTTTGCCTTCACCTTCTTTGAAGAAGCTGTCGAGCCAGGAGGGGACGTACCACGGGATCAATTCATTCAGTTGCTCGGTGTTGATTCCCCATTGGTGTTTACGGAATTCTTTCAGCGAATAGATAACGAGAGCGGTAAGATTGATGATACGATGCTGTGCGGAAGTCCCCCGTGTACCGTATGTGTTCTCGTTAAGTTGCACGAATTTACTGTAGTATTCTTCCAGTTTGTTCAGGCGGGGTACCAGGCTCTTTCGTTCTTCCTGTGTGAGTCCTTGCAGAAAGGGGATGATGGCATCACCCTGTTGCTTTTCTACTATTTCGTTGAGGCGTTCTTCTAGGGTCATAATCATGAATTAATTATAGTTTGTTGAGTGAAGTGGTCACTTTCTTCAAATTGCTGTTCGTTGCCCATTCTTGCAGGCGTTGCAAGAGTTGTTCGTTTGTAACTTTGCTGCGGTTGATGGTCAATAGTTCCAGATAGAGTTCGAGCAGTTGTTTGAGTCCGGTGACGGGTTTGTCGGGCAATCCGCTGATAAATACAGTGAGCAGTTCTTCCAGTTGGCGGTTGTGGAAAGCGCTTCGTTTGTACATGCTTTCGTACACTTGTGTGGTGAAGCGTTTTAACGGAGCAAGTTCCATGTTGATAAGCCGGGCCAGGATTTCTCCTACCCGGTGGTTGTTTATTCTTCCTGTGGAGAGTCCTTCTACCCATAACTCCGCTGCATAGGAACGGACTGTTTTGTCTACAAAAAGTAGCGAGCCGCTTAATAGGAGTAGACTCATTTCTTTGAGCTGGCAATGGAAAGACAACAACATGCGCAAGGCACAGGCAAGGGTACGTTTGCTGTCTTCCTGTGGACTGCCGAAAGCCATGTAATGGGAGATAATCTGGGCTATCAACGGTTCCGGACGGTTAGGGTAACAACACAATAGAGGTTCCATGTAGCGGGAGTCATCCATGTTGTATTTACTGTTAATAATCAGATGTTCCTGCCATAGCTGATGGCTGTTGCGTTCGATATATTTGTGCCATTTGTGAAAATCAAGTTGGAGCAGGCGTCTGTCCGTTTCGTATGAGTTTTCTTTGGGTTTCACTTCTTTCCACTCGTAGTCTCCTGTCAGATGGTTGTGTGGCAATGTGTTACAGGCGAAAGACTTGAATGCTTCAAATTCCGTCTCCGGTGCTTTTACCAGTCCGGCGGCTACCCAAGCGGTCGGATGGTTGTAGGGCGGTTCGGGTTGCGTGTTTTCGTCCAATAGGAACAGGCAGAGATGCAGGTACTCATCTTGTAACAGTTGCCGGGTGGTGACGATGGCTTCTTCTTTGTCTTCCAGAGCACAACGGGCAATAGCCAGTTGGAAATCCCACGAACAAGGTTTCTTTCCTGCTTCCTGATATACGGCAAGCCGGCGTATCAGTTCGGTGGCTTGTAGGTATGCCGGGGTATGGGTGGGAGTAGAAAGCAGAGGCAATGAATTTCCTCCTTTTATTTGGCGGATCACATTCAGCCATAACTGTTGGATAGGTATGAAACAGGTTGCGTTGCTGTAACCGGGTTTCCAGTCAGCAAGTCGTTTGAAGGAACGTTCGTCGTAAGCTCCCCTGTTTTTATCTATTCCTTTCAGTTTCTCTTCCAGCCGGGTGAACATGTTTCTCAAAACTCCTGTGTTGGAGTTGTCTGTCTGTGCCCATAAGCGTTGGTATTCCAACAGGAAAGTGGCAAGGAGATCTTCGTATGGTTCCCAACTATTGGCAACAATATTGGCTGCCCGTTGGAAAATAGGTTCCATCCGGTTGAGGTCTTCTTTATCCAGTTGGGGATGGAAAGCAATGATAGCGGCAATCGTTGTTTCTATCTCCCAGTTCTCCTCCATGTCGAACAAACGGCTAAGCTGAAACAGGAAATCTTCTTTGTTGGTAGGGAATGGAATACGGTTGTCTTCCCGGCAAATGTGGATGGCTTCCAGAGGTGGCTCTTCGGAGAGGAGGGAGTTTTCGGTACTATTTTCATCTGTACTATTTCTTTCTGTATTCTCTCCTTCTGTATGAAGAATGTCTTTTGTCACACTTGTATCTGTTGCATTTGCTTCTTCTGCAAGGTGTGGTTCTGTAGACTGTGAATCTATAGACTGTGGCTTGAAAGATGCGAGTATCGCTTGCACGCTTTGAAATATCTCCGGTTGATAAGACTGTAGTGTTTCTTGGAGATTGGACGAAGAGGCGTCCCCATATTTTGAAATAAAGTTGGCAGCTTTCTTTTGCAGGCTTTCGTCCTTCTTCAAGAATAGTTGGCAGAGAGTGATACAACAAGGCTCTTTCATCTCGGAATGTTGCGTAACGATCTTTTCAAAGATAGAGTAAATGGTTAATAGCGAGTTTTTGGGACTGGAGAAGAAAAGGATGGTTGCCCGTTCGATGAATTCCTGATAACGGAATCCTTCTTCGTCTGCAATGCTCTTCAACTGTTGCAACATTATATTTACCGGCTTGGTGTAGGAAGAAGTGAATGTTTGCATGATCTCTTCCTGTAAGGATAACAATTCTCCGGCGGTCGGTTGCAGCGTTTCAAAGAATCTGGCAAACCATCCTGCCATGTCTTTTTTGAAGCTCCGGTGAAAAGTGGCGAGGGTGGCTCTTAGTAGCTGTTCTCTATCCAGATGGCCGTCCAGTGAAAAGCGGTAGAGGGCCGCGCTGATACTTTCATCCCGTGTTGTGATTCCTTTTTTATAAGCATTTTTGGCACAATCATCCTGATAACCGATGATTGATTCGTGTTCGAAAAGCGTCCAGATGTGTTCTTTCAGTGTAATATCCCGTTTGAGTAGTAGTTCACTGTTGAAAGTATCGTCTCCTTTGGGATTCTTATTTCTGATGCGGGTAATCCAGGGGAGTACATGTGCAATACGGCTTGGAGCGATTTCTTTGAGGTAACCCATATCCATGAGCTGCATCAGTTCTTCGTAATTGAGATCGAAATTGAACCATGTTTTGTCATCGTTGATAAAGTCTGTCAGCCAGGCAGGGTTGTAAAGCGGGAGTAGTTTGCAAAGCATATCAAACTTCACATGATATGCCATATCCATCTCCCGTCTGTTGGCACATACAAACTGTACTGCCGATAGAAAATGTGCCCGTGCCGCACTACAGGTTGTCTCACTGCTGAAACCAGCGAACCTGCCTTTTATCCATTGCAATTCCCGGATAAGCGGCAGCAACTTCCGCCTGTCCTTCATTGGCAACTCCAATAATCTCTTGATAAAAGGGATTAATATTTTCTCTTCATTCTCCGGAGTATCCACATAGGCTTTGGATAACTTCTCCAGTTCTTTTTTTAGTTCTTCCATTGCGCTAGTTTCTTTACTGCCAAAATATGTTTGCAAGCTCCCCGTTCTCCCTGATTACTGCTGAACCAAGTGCAAGTGCAACGTTCTTTTTCGTTCTCCCTGTCCAGAATGACGGTATGCCTCACTCCTCCGCTTCCTGCAACACGGGCTTCCGTCCGGTTGCCATCATTCGCAATGATTTCTACTTTGTCTTCTTCCAGCAACTTTTCTGCAGCTATCATTCGCGGGTTGAGGCTCAAAATACGTTCGGTTTTGAAAGGCAGGCGGCGGTAGAAGAAACTGTTTTCATCCAAATCGAATCCCAGCAAACCCATTGCTGCCAATCGTGCCGAGAGAGAATCTACCTTATCCAGGTCAATATGCTCTTCTATGGCAAAAAGCGTAGGGTTGAACTGTTGGTTGGCGTAACTGTATTTATCCATCGCCTCTATCCATCTTTCAGGTACATCTTCGAGCAGAGATTCCAGTGCGGCACCTTCTCCGGAGAATCCTCTCCAACATTCGCGGGAAAGAGAAAGGCTGAAGCGGACCGGACCGAAATAGAGTTGCCAGATAGTAGATTGCATAGTAGGATGTGCAAATACTTTCAGTTCATCAGCAAACGGAAGCAAGGGTTCGAGTAAGCGCAAACGGTGGAGTCCTCCGATGCAGATGGCATTCATACTTTTCACCGGTGAAAAGGCCGGTTTTTGACCACGCATCACTAAATAATAGTCACATTTCACACTACTTTTCGGTAGTGTCTGGAAGAGTTGTAAGGTTTGTATGCGATTGAAGGAATAGACCTTTTCGGCAACGGATTGATAAATCTGTACCGTAGTCAGTCCCTTTATCCATTTTACGGGAAGAGGTACTTTTCGCTCTATCACCTTCTCACCTTTATTATAGAGTCCCACTTCTTTGGGGCCGACCGACATTACTACATTTTCTTGTCTGCCTATTCCTCCTAAAGCGGAAATCATTCCGGGATTAAAATCTACATTCGTTGTCCCGTTTTCCAAGAATTCTCCGTCGTGTCCATCAGGAAGTACATCGACCCTGGCGTATACACCTGCACAATTAGAAAATCCTTCAAAGCGCAGACGGTTATTTCCAGCTGTTACAATCGGATCTTTCAGCATTGTAAGTTGTGCCGGTGTCAGGTTGAAACTGGACTGCACAACATTGGATAACGCAATGAGGCAGCGTGCCGTCATATAAGGTTGCGTCAGCTTTCCCCAAAAGAAACAGGGGGCTTCTCTCTTTTCTATTTCGCTATATTTGGCAAGAAACAGTTCGTCCTGATCGGCCGACCGTTGCAATGTGGAAGGAGCTGCATATTGATAAGAAATAGTATCAGTCATAGATAATAAATTGGTATTTGGTTGTACATTGCCCAAATATAGAAATTAATTCTTACGTGAAAAAAGAAGTTGGAGAATTTACATCACTTTGGAATGTGTGATATTATAGAATATCACCGAAAGACTAATTTATGCCTCTTTTGTACTAAGTTATGAAATACAATTCTTTATAGTTGGGCACAATTTTTTATACATAAAACAATTATTCTTTATAACTATTCTTAAATCATGCGTTCCTTTTTACCAGAAAGTAATATTTTTGTTCCCATAAAAAGAATGTTTAAGCGACATATTCTAAATTAAGTCTTATGAATTTTTTAATATAAAAAGACAGCTGTTTGTGAAAATCGCTAATATTGTTTGTTTTGTTTGTGTTATCCCATTTTGAGTCAGGTGTGACTTCAAAATGGGATTTTTGCTATACCGGCCATTAAAACCACCTGAATACTATCAAAAATGACCTAAATTCTATCAACCGATAGATTTTCCCCTAAACAATGTCTGTTCTTCACCTGCCACATTTGTTGAAAACCCGTAAACTTGCAACATCAAAATTATAACAACGAATACTCACAATTTAAAAATAGCGTATATGAAAAGTTTAAGCTTCAGGAAAGATCTGATAGGAGTACAGGATGAATTACTCCGCTTCGCATACAAACTGACAACCGATCGTGAAGAAGCAAACGATTTGTTACAGGAAACCTCATTAAAAGCATTGGATAACGAAGACAAATATACCCCCGACACAAATTTTAAAGGATGGATGTATACTATAATGCGGAACATCTTTATTAATAATTACCGCAAAGTAGTGCGCGATCAGACATTTGTCGATCAGACTGAAAACCTCTATCATCTGAATCTGCCACAAGAGTCAGGTTTTGAAAGTACAGAAAGAGCTTACGATTTAAAGGAAATGCACCGCGTAGTCAATGCTCTGCCTAAAGAATACAGAGTTCCGTTTGCTATGCACGTTTCAGGATTCAAGTACCGTGAGATTGCAGAGAAGTTGAATCTTCCGTTAGGTACTGTAAAAAGCCGCATATTCTTTACCCGTCAGAAATTACAGGAAGAGTTGAAGGACTTCCGCTAAACGTTAACTATCATTTTTCAGTAGGTATCAATAGGTATAGGGCAAAAGGATCTTGTTTCCTTTTGCCTTTTTTGTTTTATGTATTGGAGGTATACCTGCTATGGGGATTTTTTCAGTAACTTTGTCGCTGGGTAATAGACTGTAAATAAAAAATATAGGTGTTATGATAAAAGCAATTATGCTCGATGTAGATGGAACATTGGTGAGTTTTGAAACTCATAAAATATTGCAATCTTCTGTTGAAGCTCTTAAGGAGATTCATGACCGTGGGATTCGAATAGTCATTGCTACCGGTAGAGCGGCAGGCGACCTTCATGAAATAGCTGCTGTTCCGTATGATGGAATTATTGCATTGAATGGAGCTGACTGTGTCTTACTGGATGGCACTGTGATAAGGAGACACCTTATTCCAAAGGATGATTTTAAGAAAGCCATGGAAATAGCAAAAGCTTTTGATTTCGCAGTTGCTATTGAACTGGATGAAGGCGTGTTTGTCAATCGGCTGACTCCGACTGTCGAACGGATTGCCAAAATCGTGGAACATCCCATCCCCGCCGTTGTAGACATTGGAGAACTATTTGACAGAAAAGAGTGTTGCCAGCTTTGTTTTTATATCGATGATGAAATGGAACAGCAAGTAATGCCGCTTCTGCCTAACCTTTCCTTATCACGCTGGCATCCCTTATTTGCTGATGTGAACCTTGCAGGAATCAGTAAGGCAACCGGACTTTCAGCTTTTGCCGATTATTATGGAATTGAGATGGCGGAAATAATGGCTTGCGGTGATGGCGGTAATGATATTCCTATGCTGAAAGTTGCCGGAATCGGGGTAGCTATGGGAAATGCATCGGAGACTGTCAAGGCGTCAGCCGATTTTGTTACTGATACCGTTGAGAATGACGGTTTGTGTAAGGCTTTGAAGCACTTTGGAATCATTTAGTATTGATATTCTTATTTCAATATGGAGCACTGTTCCTAATTTTGTAAATCTCATTATTCTGACCGTATAAAAGAAAAACTCCTGTAAGTGAAATACTTACAGGAATTTTTCGTGGGCCATCTTGGGCTTGAACCAAGGACCTCCAGATTATGAGTCTGTTGCTCTAACCAACTGAGCTAAAAGCCCGATGTATCCATTAACTGGATGCGGTGACAAAAGTAGTATTTTCCGTCGAATTATGCAAATTCTTTCGAGAAAAAACTGTAATCCTTTGCTTCTAGAACTTATATTTGCGCTTCGGATTCTTGGGGAACCATCCTTTTTGTACCCGTTCTTCCTGTTCGAAAACCTCTTTGATCGTCCAGAAGGAAGAAAACGCAAACACGCCTAATAAAGAAGATAAGATCACATTATCGATACTTAAGGAGGCAATCACACCGGCAATGCCGAGTACCAGGAATATCCACCAGCATTTTGTGCCCCAGTAATATTCGGCCTTTACCACGACGGGGTGAAAAAGGCCGATAATCAAAAAGGTACAGATTCCGATGAATAACCCTGCAAGGTGATATTCATTTAGAAACTCCATCACAATTATTTTTCAACGCGGATGGGAATCTCTTTCTTGATACTCTGTTCCAGAGAAATCAGAGTCTCGGTAGCTACTACACCTGGTATTTCTTGCATTTTGTTATTCAGCAAATCCATCAGATGTTCGTTGTCGCATGCATAAAGTTTTGTCAGCATTGTGTACGGGCCTGTAGTGAAATGACATTCCACTATTTCGGGAATCTTTTGTAATTCCGCTACGACAGATTTGTACATGGAGCCTTTTTCCAGCTTGATACCCACGTATGTACAAGTTCTGTAGCCCAATGATTTCGGGTTCACATGGTAACCAGAGCCTACAATGACACCTAGGTCAATCAGTCTTTGCACACGCTGATGGATAGCTGCGCGTGATACTCCACATTCGGCTGCTACGTCTTTAAAAGGGATGCGGGCATTCTGGGAGATAATCTCTAGGATTTGCCTGTCGAGGTTGTCTATTCTTTCCATAATAATAAATTGTAATTTCCTGTTGTTATCAAATAGTAAGCAAATATAGAGATTTATTTTAATTATTCTTCTTTTCGGAGAAAAAAAATAGGAAAAAGCAAAAAAAAGAGGCACAAACGTTTTGCGCCTCTTTCCTTTTTCTATTTAGAAAAGAACTTTCTTATTTCTTATCTTTTTCGATGCTCAACAGTTCAACTTCGAAAATCAAAGTAGAGAACGGTTTGATTTGGTTGCCAGATTCTCTTGCACCGTAAGCAAGTTCTTGCGGGATATAAAGTTCCCATTTAGAACCTACAGGCATCATAGTCAATGCTTCTGTCCAACCTTTGATTACTTGGTTAGCACGGAAAGTAGACGGTTCGTTACGTTTGTAAGAGCTGTCGAATTCTGTTCCGTCGATCAAAGTACCTTTGTAGTTCACTTTCACTTTGCAAGTGTCAGCAGGAATTTCACCTTTACCTTCAGTGATTACTTTGTATTGCAGACCGCTTGCAGTTGTTTTTACGCCGTCTTTAGTCTTGTTTTCAGCAAGGAATTTTTCGTTTTCAGCTTTATAGTCAGCATATTTTTCTTCCAAAGCTTTTGCTTTGATAGTTTCCATAGCTGTACGAGTATATTCTTGAGCTGCTTCCATAGTCATTACGCCGCCTTTTTCCAAAGTACCTGCGATGAAACCTGCCATGAAGTTTTCTTTGCTGATAGTTTTAGTAGAGTCTGTACCAAACAATTCTTGGTTGATACCTTTCATCATCTGGTTGCTGATTTGCTGACCGATTTGCAGACCTGCCATGTAAGCGATGTCTTTTTTGCTAGTCTTGTTTGCGCCTTCGTTCAAACCTTTGATGAATTCTGCCATGTAAGTAGTATCAACATCCAGACGACCTGTCAGATAGCCTTTCAGACCTTGAGTCTGAGCCATACCGATAGAATACGACAGTGAGTCGATGTCTGTTTTCAGATTTGCTTTAGGAGCTTGAGCTGTACAAGAAGCAAGGCTTGCTGCAGCGGCGATTGCCATAAAAATACTAACTTTTTTCATTTTGCTTTGAAATTTTTTATTTATAATACTTCGAGTAATTCTACTTCAAAAATGAGTGTGCTGTGAGGAGGAATCATTTCTCCGGCACCTCTTGCGCCATAAGCGAGTTCTGACGGAATATACAGTTTCCATTTGGAACCTTCCGGCATCAGCTGCAAAGCTTCCACCCATCCCGGGATTACTTGGTTGACGCCGAATACAGCCGGTTCTCCGCGTTGGATAGAGCTGTCGAACAGTGTACCGTCGATCAATGTACCTTCATAGTGGCATCTTACCTGATCGGTAGCTTTCGGCTTTTTACCTGTACCTTCTTTGATGATTTCATATTGTAGTCCGCTGGGAAGGACAACTACGCCCGGTCCTTTTTTGTTTTCTTCGAGGAATGCCTGTCCCTGCTCAATAGCAACGGCACCCATCTTAGATTCCAATTCTTCGAAATATTTGTTCACTATTTCGCGGGCTTCATTGTGGCTGATAGCCGTCTGATTACCTTCTAATACATCTTTGATTGCTTGTGCGAAATCATCTACCGCAAGGTTTCCGATTCCCATGCTTGATAAGTTTTGACCAATTCCGAGGCCAATAGAGTAACTGAATTTATCCATATAATGTTTTTTGTTGGCGATTGAAATGTATCACCTTCATGGTTTTAGCTTTCAATCAATTGCAAATTTATGAAACGCAAAAGTACGTGTTTTATTTGAATGATTTAGCATTTGCTATTTAAAAATTCTTATATCTGTGAAAGTTAATCGCTTTTCTTTAAAGAATTAGTTCTTTTGTTGGCGGGATTTAATCTGCTTATTCTTATTGTGTAAGTTAGTTTATGCAGATAATTAATCGTCTAACTATAGTTTTCTTTTCGTCTGACTATAGTCAGATGAAAGAATAACTATAGTCAGATGAAAGTTTAACTATAGTCAGATGAATAAATATTAGTATGTTTGATGTTAACTACCTATATCTTTCATCTTAAAGTTCTGCATAAATCGGATTAGATTAAGCGTAAGAAAGTCTTCTTTTATTCGATGATTCTGATTACATTTGTGTGGCTATTAAAAAAGAAGGAGGAATAGTAATGAAAAATCTGGTAGTTTTGACGGGTGCCGGTATGAGTGCCGAGAGTGGGATCAGTACATTTCGGGATGCGGGCGGTTTGTGGGATAAATATCCTGTGGAGCAGGTGGCTACTCCTGAAGGTTATCAGCGGGACCCGGCTCTGGTGATTAATTTCTATAATGAACGCCGGAAACAGTTGTTGGAGGTGAAACCGAACCGTGGGCATGAATTGTTGGCGGAACTGGAGAAAAGTTTCCATGTAACGGTGGTGACGCAGAATGTAGATAATCTGCATGAACGCGCCGGAAGTAGCCACATTATTCATCTGCATGGCGAACTGACAAAAGTATGTTCCAGCAGAGATCCATATAATCCTCAATTTATAAAAGAGCTGAAACCGGAAGAATATGAAGTGAAGATGGGAGACAAGGCCGGTGACGGCACTCAATTACGACCTTTCATTGTATGGTTTGGAGAAGCTGTGCCGGAAATTGAAACAGCTATCCGCTATGTGGAGAAAGCGGATATTTTCGTCATTATCGGTACATCGCTTAATGTATATCCTGCGGCGGGGCTGCTTCATTATGTACCGAGAGGAGCAGAGGTGTATCTGATTGATCCGAAACCGGTAGATACGCATACTTCCCGTTCGATACATGTAATTCAGAAGGGAGCTTCTGAAGGAATGGGTGAATTGAAACAATTGTTGGGAGTTTGAGACTTCTTTCCCTCCGTTTTATTCCAGTTCGCTGGCAAAAATATGATTATTCCGGAGTACTTCCGATATTTCGAGTGCAGTGATACCACTGCACTCGATTCTTAATATTTTCTCCCAGTCCTCAAAGTCCACATTCCATTTGTCTATTTGAGGGAACTCTGCCAAAAGTTTTCCTATGCGTTTGATGTCACATCTTTTGGTGATAGAAGTTCGAAAAATCAGAATCTTATTTTCTTTTTCCATATTCTTTAGCGTTTTATTTTAGTGAGCGGAACTCCCGGATCGTCATACTGAAATGCAGCCTGAAATTGCGACTTAACAGCGAAAGGCTGCTAAAGCCGCAAAGGGCGGCAATTTCGGTGGCGGAAAGTTCCTTGTTTTGTTTTAATAATAGGGCTGCTTTTTCAATCCGGGTGCGTTTGATATAATCCGTAGGCGTTTCGCCGGTCAGGATTGTAAATACGCGGTGGAAGTGGAAAGGAGAAAAGCATGCGATACCCGCCATTTTCTGTAATGATAACGGCTGGTCAATGTTTTGATGGATATAGTCGGTCACTTTGTTGATCCGTAACTGATATTCTTCCTTATTTATATCTTTCGTTTCCATATCTTCTGCAAAATAAAGGATAATAAATGCCGGAGAGTTATCCTATCTTGCTAACTTCTCCGGCAGATAGTCAATTATCTTTTTTTTCCTATATAGAATACATAGCCGTAGTATTCTTTATACTTATTATATAGGTTCTCTTCGTGTCGTTGACCGGCGATGAGGTCTGCGGCAGCTTCATTTCCTGCATATTCCTTCAGAAAGGCTTCCTGAACCGGGAATTGGGGAGCATAGAAATGCTCGGTCCAGCAATTTTCCGGTAAGATGAAATGGGCTGTCGGGATATATCCGGCTTTCTCCATTTGTGCTATTTTTCTCGGAATCGTATCGATTTCCGGGTAATTAGCCATCCAGAAGTCGTCTATTTCGGAGGGGCGTTCCGGGGTGAACCAGGATGCTTCCGTTACAGCGATGAATCCGTTCTTTTTCAGGAACTTATTCCATTCATTCATGCCGCGTTCGAATCCTATATTATAGATAGCTCCTTCGGACCAGATCAGATCGAGTTCTTCCTCTTGAAACGGCAAAGCGTCCATAGAACCGACAATGCCTTTTACTCTGTCTTCGCAATGGGCTTCTATTGCATTTCTGTTGAATATTTCGATGAAGTCGGGGAAAAGATCGATGCCTGTAATTTGCCCTTTCGTATAGTTGGCTAATGCCATTGTCTGCCCGCCTGTGCCACAGCCAATATCGGCTATTCTGGCATTGTCAGACAGTTCGTTGGTGAAACTTAAGGCTTTTTGTGTGACTTCAGGGCTTCCCGGACCTTGACGTTTTAGTCCTTTGAAGTAATTACATATCAGTGTAAAATCGAATTCGTGGATTGTTTTTAATTCGTTACTCATTGTTTTTTAATGTTTTAGCAGTACGGTAAATGAAGGCATGTGACGATGCTTGTGACCATTTGACCATACAAATAGTTTAAAATTTAGATATAGAAAATAACTCTGACAAGAATATGTCAGAAAACATAAGGGATAATCTGTAATGAGAGGAAGGCTTACAGATTATTTACAGAACGGAATCCTTATGGAATGAAAATGAGTTAAACATCCAATTTTTCTTTTAGTTTGTGACAAAGATAGGATTTTAGGTGTAAAACTCAATGATAACTTTGATGAAAAAATACTGTAAACCTGCATTTTAGCAAGAATCGTCAAATAGAGACCCGTTTGTCTGTCCGGTTGTATGGATGAGATTGACTGCCCAAATTGATTGAAACTACCTATTTTTGAATTACATTTGCAGGATATTAGATACAAATCTCTCATTTAATGTATAATACCGATGAAAAGCAAATTATTACTCGCATGTACCATTCTGTTTTTCTGTTCCTCTTTTCTGTGCGGACAGAATCAAACATCTAAAGTTGCAAACTCTGCTGAAACGAATAATGGAGCTGTCCGGCATCCGTGGCAAGGAAAAAGAGTGGGATATTTAGGAGACTCTATTACAGATCCCAACTGCTATGGTGACAAAATAAAGAAATACTGGGATTTCCTGCAGGAATGGCTGGGGATTACTCCTTATGTATATGGTATCAGCGGCAGACAATGGAATGATGTGCCCCGTCAGGCCGAGAAACTAAAGCAGGAACACGGTGGAGAAGTGGATGCTATCTTGATTCTGATGGGTACGAATGATTTTAATGACGGTGTGCCTATCGGAGAGTGGTTTACGGAAACAGAAGAACAGGTGATGGCAGCCCGCGGACAGGTCAAAAAGCTGGAAACCCGCAAGAAACGTACGCCTATAATGGATGGAAACACGTATAAAGGACGTATCAACATCGGAATCCACAGGCTGAAACAACTGTTTCCGGATAAGCAGATTGTACTATTAACCCCGTTGCACCGCTCACTGGCGGATTTTGGAGAGAAGAACGTGCAACCGGATGAAAACTATCAGAATAGTTGTGGTGAATATGTGGATGCCTACGTGCAGGCCGTCAAGGAAGCCGGTAATGTGTGGGGAGTGCCCGTAATTGATTTTAATGCGGTAACCGGGCTGAACCCGATGGTGGAAGAGCAACTGATTTACTTCTACGACGCAGGATATGACCGTTTACATCCTAGTACAAAGGGGCAGATACGTATGGCACGTACGCTGATGTACCAGTTGCTTGCGTTGCCTGCAACATTTTAAAGAGAACCAGCTTTACCGGTGAATCACCGCACGGATCACAAACCATATATGATGTGCTACGGTGCCAATCAACCCGTAGTGCTTTGCCATGATGCGAAATCTCTCTTTCAGGGAGGCTTTCTGATTGCGGGTAGTCATTCCTTCATCCAGATAATCGATAATCGTCAGATGGGTATTGTGTAAGGTGCGCGCTTTCTTCATAATACGGATGCACCAGTCGAAATCGGCAGAAAAACGATATTTCAAGTTGTAGGGCTCTACCAGCGTATGACGGGGAAAGAATGCCTGATGGCAGACTAACATACCCTGTTTGAAACTTTTCCAGGTAAGCGTTTCGGGAGCGGACAATCTGCGCATCCGCAGGAAATGCCTGTCCTGGTCTACGATAGCGGTTTCTCCGTAAAGCACATCGGGCAGTTCGCTGCCGTTGATGGTATGCACCATTTGTTGTAGTGTGTCGTCCTCGTGAAAACAGTCGCCCGCGTTCAGGAAACAGAGATAATCGCCGCTGGCAAGGGCGATGCCTTTATTCATGGCGTCATACAGCCCTTTGTCCGGTTCGCTGACAACGGTGTGTATGTGCGGGCGGTAGCGGTTGATAATAGAAATGGTTCCATCCTTGGAAGCTCCATCTACGATGATGTATTCTATATGATGATAGGTTTGTGAAATGACACTCTGAATCGTGTCTTCCAATACCTTTTCAGCATTGTACGTCACCGTAATGATAGAGAACTTGGGAGTAGGATGGACACTATGCATATTTCCCCGTTATTTTATTGTAGACATCTGTATATTTCTTTGCGACGATGCTCTCCGAATAATTGCCCAAGACCTTGCGGCAGGCTTGTGCGGAGAGTTCATCGTATTCCGGTTCCGTCAATATCCAATGTATGCCGTTGGCAAAATCTTCTGAAGATTTGTATTGTGCCACATAACCGTTGTGCAGATGATCGATCATTTCGGGGATACCTCCTACATTAAAGCCGACACAGGGTACTCCGCAGGCCATTGCTTCCATAATCATGTTAGGAAGATTCTCTTCCAGAGACGGGATGGCGAAGAGGTCTACGGCATTGTAGATATTTACTATCTCATGCTCATTCTTGATGTAAGGGAGCGGGTAGACATGGAAAGGAAGCTGCTCCTGCAATTGCTGTGACTGGTTGCCGAATACGACTACCCCCAGTGACTCTTTCCATTCCGGATGCTTTTCTGCCAGCAGTTTGCAGGCTTCAATGAGATAGTCGACCCCTTTTCGTTTATCGGTGATCTTTAATGAGCCGAACAAAACTAGTTTCTTACCTTCCGGCAACATGAATTTGGCACGCGCTTCCTTCTTGTTCATGGGTTTGAACAAGTTGGTATTAATAGCGTTCGGAATATTGGTCACGCTTTTCCCTTCAAATAATGCACTGGTCTGGGCTTGTTCCTTCAGCCAATGGCTGCACGTGACGAAATGAATGGGAGCGTAGCTGTATAACTTTTGTTTTTTGCGGAACGTGCGATAGGATAAATCCTTTCGTCCCCCGCCTTTGTAGATGTACGGACAGTCGTGACATTCCTGCTGATAGTTGTTGCACTCCCGTGCGTAATGGCAGATGCCGGTGCATGGCCACATATCGTGCATGGTCCAGACTACGGGTTTGCCGGAGGTCAGTATCTTTCGTATATCGTTCAGTGAGAGCATTCCCTGGTTGATCCAATGCAGATGGATCACGTCGGCCTGGCGGAATTCCGGGAGTGAGGTGATGTCTGTACCTGTGTTGGCGATGTCTACGTCAAACAAATGGTAACGCCGGAAACGGTTGGCACTCCAGATCACAATCCGTTCCCACATGAACTTCCACACTTGCAACCAGTTACTTTTTAAGCGGACAACACTGATTTGGTCGGTCTGTTTGTCACGTACCAGCATTTTGGCTTTGATGCCGTTGTTTTTCAGTGACTCCATCAACCGGCTTGCTGCGATGGCTGCTCCTCCTATTCGTTCAGATGTATTTATAATCAGGACTCTCATGGGCAAAAGTTTATGCAAATGTACGGTTTTTAGAGGAAATGTTTGATATTTCCAGCAAGCTTTCTGCTATTTCGCGTGAAAAGATTTCGAGGTTGAAACGTTCTTCCGCCAGTTTGCGGGCATTCTCTCCCATGCGCCGTGCCTCTTCGGGGTGGTCGGCGATGTAGCGGATAGCGTCTATCCAGCCTTGTACGTCGTTATATTCTACGGTGATGCCTATTCCTTCCTTGTCGATGTCTATTTCGAAGTTGGGGTTGCGCGAACAGATGACGGGGATGCCGAGGGCGAATGCTTCCACGAGCGTGGTCAGTCCTACGGTATAGGGGAAGTCCAGGCAGCAGATCACGATACAACTTTTGCGTGCCACCAGTTTCCCCAGTTCGTAGGGAATCACTCCGTCGGTATAATGGATGCGAATGGAGTCGGGCAATGGATACGGGTCGATGATCTTTTTATAGTTGATGTTACCGCATGAGACGGCAATGTACAAATCCAGTTTCTCGTTCGTTGCGGCAAATGCCTGGAGCAAGGTGTCTACGTCCCGGTTTTCTTTGCCGGTGGAGATAAATCCTTCGGGCTTCCGGTCGGGCATTTCTGCAAGCAGGTGGTCGTAGAAAGGAAGATCCGGTCCCCAATGGATGAGTTTCAGTTTGTGGGACGGTGCTTTCCGGGTTTTCTGCGAGTCCTGAATCAGTTTCCGACTGAACAGGAACATTTGGTCTATACCTTTGTAGAAAAGGCGGGAGATTTGTTCGCGCCACGGTTTGGGATTGGTCACGACTGCCGTATGATGCCAGATCACGATGGGTTTGCGATACAGTCCCAGGGCACGGAGGAAGATGACGGGCTCTATACCCCGGAAAGAGGTGGCGTAGAGGACGTCGTATTTCTCCTTGCAGAAGAGAATCTCTTTGGTGGCGTAAAGCATGAGTTTCAGACGGCCGGAGAAATATTTGCATTTGTGCATCACCGAGTGTATTCCGTAATTCTCCAGTAAAGGAAGTCCGTATAAAATGTGTCCGGGGAATTTATATTCTTTCCATTCCTCGTAGCTTTCCCGTGTGAGGCGGGTATGGTAAAAATAAATAGTAAGCAACTTATTTAGTGGTGCTTGTTTCTTTTCAGCCATTTGTTGATTCGGTTTTTGACAGCTTTCGTAATGATGGAGAAATTGCCGTATTTCAGGTTGAGGAACAGTTCTTCGAACGAACGTCCGATCTTGATCCACGGATGATCCCAGCCCATGATGCGGTAAACGCTCTCTTTGTAGGCAACGTTTTCGATGACGTAGCGGGGATGTTTCAGTGGAAAATCCACCCCATAGCGCTTCATCGTGAAGATGCGGCGGTAACCTTTGGGCAGGGTATGAATCGAGCCGGCGAAATGGGTGGAATCTGCCGTTGCTCCCAAGTTATTAATCATGTTGCGGGTAGGCACGATGCTTAGCCCGGAGTTGAACAGTATGGAGGCGTGGAAGATCGTTTCATAAAAGGCTTTCTGCTGTTCCCGGTGACGCTGGCACATGTAGATAAAGTCGCTCCGGAATTTGCGTTCCTTGATAAGCTGTTCCAGTTGTTGCATATTGAAGGAGTCGTCCAGGAAGTTGTAGAACTCATCCCATTGGTCGACTACCCGTTTCCAGCTTGCCCATCCCCAGATAGAGAAGGTGGTGGTAAAGAAATAGTCATAGGGCATATCTTGGGTGATTTCTTCGGGGTTAAATCCGGCAATCATGCTGATGCGGGTGTCATATTCGTATTTATCCAGCATCTCCTTGCAGAATTGGAAAAAGGAGACGGCGGGCACATCGTCGTCTTCCAATACGATGCACTTGTCGACTTTCGAAAAGGCCCATTTCTGCGAAATGTACTCCGAAGGGTCGCAGCCGAAATTCTTTTCCTGATAAAGCCGTTCTACTTCACATTCCCAGTCTATCTGTGATACGATTTCACGGCAGGCTTCTATTCCGGGCAGGTCACGTTCGTTTCGTGCTCCGTCCTGATAGAGGAAGAGGCGGGACGGACGCGCTTTCTTCACTTGCTCGAACACTTGCGACAACTGTTGCGGGCGGTTGAAGAACAGGATAAGTACCGGGACGTCTACTAAAGCGGATTTCATATTCATAGTTCTTGTTTTGGGGTTGTACTGAATGACAGGGCGGCAGGATAGTGGTTGTTCACTTTTTCCTGCTCTTCTTCTGTAAATCGATGCAGGGTTGGATAGTTGTAACGCAAAAATCCTTCCAGGTCGTCGGGGGCGGTCACTGTGAGAGGGCCGAATTTCACGGGTTGCAGGTGGCGGATGCTTTCTACGGTTACGTGGTCGGCAGTGGCCATTACGTTGTTATAGTAACGGGTGTTTCGTGAGTTGAAACAGCTTTGAACTGACACCAGCATGCGGTAGATTGCTTTTTTAGAGAAAAGTAGGTCGACTACCCTGTTCAGGAAACAGGAGAAGGCTCCCCGGTTCGTGGGGTTCTCTATTTCACATGTACCGAAGTGTTTCCACATCCATATCTCTTTTCCCATCAGGCAGCATTTGAGGAAGCCGAGTGCTTCGGATTGTATTCTTCGCAGCAGCTTGTTGTCGGGAATCTTGTCGAATGGGAATATATCGACAAAAATGCCCGGATGCATCGGGACATTCTTGAACATTTCTTCTACAAAAAGGGTGTCGTTTTTCTTGACTTTGGCAAAATAATACGGGGTATGAGGGTCTGTCTCTATCCATGAAAGGAAGTAGGAAGGACCCAGTTCCCCGGGAGCTACTTTCAGAAATTTGTTGTAGTTCTCCCGCGTCATGCCTATGTCAATATCATCATCCCAGGGGAGAATCGCCTGGTCGTAGAGTGCACCGATTGCCGTGCCGCCAATCACAAAATAGGGAATGTTGTGCTTCTGACACACCCGGATGGTTTCTCCCAATATGTCGTAGAGTTCGGTATGTAATAAATCAAGCTCTTCGGCTGTATATTTCTTGTTCATCGGAAATGGTTAATGCACGTTGTATTGCAAATGTAGTAATTATATTGCTAAGTTACTATAACTTTAAGTTTCCTTGCATAAATTCGGTGGCCACTCGCCCGCGTCCCGGAATGGGGAGAACGGATGCTTGCGGAAAGTCCTTGAGCAGACAGTCTGCCGGATTGATCTCCGGATAGAACTTCTTCAACAGGAACAGGCTGGGACCGGTGGTGATACTTCCTATAAAGACGGAAGCATCCATCAATAGCTGTATCGAACAGAGGAAACGTGCCATTTGTTTCTGTTTCAGCTCTTTGGCGGTCTGCGTGAAGGCACTGTTGACGTATCCTTGCTCGTTGGGGCTGCAAAGGGTGTACCAGTGTATGTCCGGGGCAAGGGTTTGCACTTGCTCGAAGAGACGGTAGTCGTCGGTCAGTACAAAGACGTCGCGGATGGCTGTTTTTTCTTTGATGAGGCGTATGTAGTGTTCCGGTGGCAGCAGGTTGGTTTCGGTTATCTTGTCTCCTCCGCGTATCTGGCATCCTGCGTATTGAGGCGGAAGTTGCAGGGTGGTGGCAAATTGGCGACATTCCTGTGCGGTGGTGTCGTTGAGTTTCCAGGTGATTTCCGTCAGCTTTTGGAAGGTGTGGAGGTAGTCACCGTCTATTCCCAGTTCGGGGATATGGAAATGCTGGTTGGGGTTGAACGTCACTTGGAAGTTGAGTCGGATCGGTTTACCATACGTGAAGAAAGCAAGGGCTTTTCCGATGATGTTCTTGCAGGTTACTTTCAGTTTCCATTTCAGTAACTTCGTTTTAGATAGTTTTTTGTCTTGCATCAATGCTTGCCATGAAGGCAGGCGATGGGTGTTGTAGGTGTGGTGAAACGGTTCGTGCACTTGCTCGCAGAAAGGTGCGAAACAGTCTTCCCAGCCCTTTTTCCATCCGAAGTTGGCGTCGTCGGAGTAAAGCTTGAACTGTATTTTGTGTTGCAGGCAATAGAGCATTGCATGGAGCATATAGGTGTATTCGGTAAAGAATCCGGCGTCTATACCTATGTGATAGATCATCGTCTTTTTGAAAGAACTGTTCAGAAGGCGGTATTTAGTGGCAAGATCATTAGGGTTCATGTGGCTTCTTTTTGATGAAATACTGGATGCTTTCTTTAAAGGTGACCGAACGGCTGCCCCACATGGCGGCTACGTAGAGTGCTGCTGCGAGCACTATCTTGCTTGCCAGGCGGAGATAAATATTCTCGATGGAACGGGTGGAGTAATAGGTGATTACCATGACGGTGGTGGCAATGACAGCGTATGGAAGTATGTCTATCAGTGCATGGCGTAGCTTTAGTCCGATTTCTTGCCATACGAAGTAGTGCCACGTCAGTAGCCACAGTATATTGGTGGATACATAGACGGCGAGCATGGCATAGATCCCGTGTGAATGGACTAACAGAACGCCTGACAGTAGAATAATGCCGAGCGCTATGGTGTTCCACATATAGATGCGGGATTTTCCTTTGCTGATGATGAGTTGCTGATAGAGGTATGCAATGGGAGTGAAGGCTCCGCTGATACACAGAATCTGCATGATGGGTATGCTGGAATACCACTTGTCGGTGATGGTGATGGTAATCAGTTCTTCTGATACGATTCCCAGTCCGAGCATGGCGGGAAACGAGACGAAAGCGGTGAAACGCAGCATTTTGCGGAATACCCGTTTTTGCCGTTCAAGGTCGTCCGACACTTTGGTGAGTACCGGTTGCGCCACTCCGTTTATCATGCCGGATATAAAGAGCTGTCCCATGCCGCACCATTTATTGGCCTGGTTGTAATATCCTACTTCCTTTTCGGTGTAGAACTTACCCAGTATCACAGAGAACAGGTTGTTGTTGATGTGATTGAATACATTGGTTACCAATAGCTTTCCGCTGAATCCGAACATTTCCTTAATCGGGGTGAAATTGAATTGCAAGCTCGGTCGCCAACGGGTGAAATGCCAATAACAGGCTGTGTTGACGGCTACATAAACGATGCTTTGCGTGGCAATACCCCAATAAGAGAAACCGAAGTAGGCAAGAATGACTCCGGTGATTCCGGATACGGTAAGTCCGATAACGGAAGACAGGGCCCGCTGTTTCACCATCAGGTTTCGCAGAAGATAGGCACTGTGGGATATTCCCAGGCTGGCTATGAAGAATCCGATGAAGGAATAACGTGCCAGTGGTGTCAGTTCGGGAGTATGGTAAAAATCGGCAATGAGCGGTGCGCACAGGAATAACAGCAGATACAAGGACAAGCTGATGGCCGCATTGAACCAGAAGACAGCATTGTAATCGTTGTGTGTCACTTCCTTCTTGTTGACAAGGGCGGCTGTGAAACCGCTCTCCTGTATCGAACTGGCAATGAGGGAGAAGATAGCCAACATTCCCACCATTCCGTAGTCTGCCGGAGTGAGCAACCGTGCGAGGAATATTCCGAAAAGCAGGTTTAACAACTGCTGTATGCCGTTGCTGAATCCTCCCCAAAATAGTCCTTTGGCTGTTTTTTCTTTTAGTGACTGATTCTCGCTCATGTTATTTGCAAAGAATACATGAAAAGGCTATGCGCAATGATAGCTTTTCATGTATTCCCTATTTAAGTTTTATTATTTTACTTCGCTACCCGGCTTCACCTCACGTCCCGGCATGATAACTGCCAGACTGCCGTCGTTGTTTTCGGCACTTAGAATCATGCCTTCGCTGATGATGCCTTTCAGTTTGCGCGGAGCAAGGTTGGCGATGAAGCAAACCTGTTTGCCTACCAGTTCTTCCGGTTGATAATGCTTGGCAATGCCCGATACGATGGTACGTGTTTCCAGTCCGTCGTCGATTTTGAATTGCAGCAATTTATCCGCTTTCGGCACTTTCTGACATTCAAGAATGGTACCTACACGGATATCCAGTTTCGTGAAGTCGTCGAATTCGATGTTCGGACGGATTGGATTAGCCTTGTAATTGGCTTCTTCGTTTGCTTTCTTTGTATCGAGCAATTTTTGTACTTGTGCTTCGATAGTAGCGTCTTCAATCTTTTCGAACAATAATTCCGGTTTGTTCAACTGGTGACCTACAGGGAGAAGGTTGTCACGTCCCAATTCAGACCATTCGAAAGTATCCATGTTCAGCATTTTGCGGAGTTTTTCCGAGCTGAACGGCAGGAACGGGTCGAAAGCGATGGCAAGGTTGGCAACCAGTTGCAGGGAGATGTTGAGGATGGTACCTACACGCTCCATATCTGTTTTTGCCAGTTTCCACGGTTCGGTGTCGGCCAGGTATTTGTTGCCGATACGTGCCAGGTTCATGGCTTCTTTCTGTGCGTCGCGGAATTTGAATACGTCGAGCAGTTTTTCCACTTCTGCTTTTACGTCTGCAAATTCTTTCAGTGTTTCCTTGTCGTAGTCGGTCAGTTCACCTTGTGCAGGTACGCGCCCGTCGAAGTATTTTTGAGTCAATACCATTGCACGGTTCACGAAGTTGCCGTATACGGCTACCAGTTCGTTGTTATTGCGTGCCTGGAAGTCTTTCCAGGTGAAGTCGTTGTCTTTTGTTTCCGGTGCGTTGGCGGTCAGTACGTAGCGGAGTACGTCCTGTTTGCCGGGGAAGTCCGCCAGGTATTCGTGCAACCATACAGCCCAGTTGCGGGAAGTGGAGATTTTGTCTCCTTCGAGGTTAAGGAATTCGTTGCTCGGCACGTTGTCCGGCAGGATATAGCTGCCTTCTGCTTTCAGCATGGCGGGGAATACGATGCAGTGGAACACGATGTTGTCTTTTCCGATGAAATGGATCAGGCGGGTTTCAGGATCTTTCCACCAGGTTTCCCAGCTGTCGGGGAGAAGTTCTTTGGTGTTGGATATGTAGCCGATAGGTGCGTCAAACCATACATAAAGCACTTTTCCTTCTGCTCCTTCTACGGGAACAGGGATACCCCAGTCGAGGTCACGGCTCACGGCACGTGGTTGCAGTCCCATGTCGAGCCAGCTTTTGCATTGGCCGTATACGTTGGGACGCCATTCTTTGTGATCTTCCAGAATCCATTTGCGCAGCCATCCTTCGTGCTTGTCGAGAGGAAGATACCAGTGTTTGGTTTCTTTCATCACCGGTTTGCTGCCGCTGATAGCACTTTTCGGGTTGATAAGATCCGTAGGAGAAAGTGAGGTTCCGCATTTTTCGCATTGGTCGCCGTAAGCGCCTTCGGAATGGCAGTGGGGACATTCTCCAGTGATATAACGGTCGGCAAGGAATGTTTTTGCTTCCTCGTCGTAATATTGTTCAGACGTTTTCTCGATGAATTCGCCTTTATCGTATAATGTTTTGAAGAAATCCGAAGCCAATTGGTGATGCGTCGGTGAAGTGGTGCGGCTATACACGTCGAATGAGATACCGAATTCTTCGAATGATTTTTTTATCAGCGAATGATAACGGTCTACTACATCCTGCGGAGTAATTCCTTCTTTCTTGGCACGAATCGTGATAGGTACCCCGTGCTCGTCCGAACCTCCGATGAATAATACATCTTCTTTTTTCAGACGCAGATAACGCACATAAATGTCTGCTGGTACGTATACACCAGCCAAGTGACCGATATGGACAGGACCGTTCGCATACGGCAGTGCCGATGTGACGGTGGTTCTTTTGAATTTCTTTTCCATTATATAGTGTGATTTTTGTTGTTTTCAACTTTGTAATGTGCAAAGATAATGACTTTTCACCACAGATTACACGGATTAACACAGATTATTTCATTGAAAAGTGGTCACAGAATGAAACAGGAACGTTTCGTAATAAAAAAACAGGTAAAAAGAAAGTGTTTTACCCTGATATAAGTTGGCTAGAAAATAGCCAATTTGTATCGGGGTATTTTTATATTTTCTATTATGTTCTATTTTTAAGATTGAAACAGATTAGGAGTATCTAAACTGTATTCTAATAAAAGAAGTGACGTATAAAATACTGTATGAATATGCGGAATAAGTCATCTTTCTTGAATACAAATGAGTGAATATTCATGATTGTTGATAGAATCATGAATCATTTCTTTTAAAGGAAGACTTCGTTCCTTTTAAAGAAACGGTTTATTGGTCAGTGTGAAGTGCTTCCTTGCTTTTAAACGAAAGGACAAAAGGGTATTTAGAATACTTGTTTTGTGCTGGTTGCTGTCGAATAGGTAACATGTGAGTTGTTTCTATTTGAACTTATATTTGCAATAATCTGCTCCTGAAATTAGGAATTTTGCCTTTTTGATGTTGAATCGAATGATTTAAAGTCTGTTTTGTGTGAATATGGATTATGCAACTTGCTTATCCTTCAAGTTTTCCAATATACTCCGGACTCATCTTGTATATTTTTGATTCTGTATGAGTTTTATGTCCATTTTTTCTGCATAAAGTAATATTCTGTTCTAATGATAAGAATTACATGGTAAGATTATAGCTTTGCATTTCAATAAGTCAGTATAATCTATATAATTTCTTGCTCATTTCCTCTTTTATCATCTATTTACATCTATATTTCTCCCCTTTTTCTTTCTTTTTTCTCGTAAGAAAGAATATATTTGTACCTAAGTTAAACGAAAACCAAAGCATGATATGATAACAACCCAGTTGCTTCGTCCTGAAAGCATTGTCGTAGTAGGGGCATCGAATAATGTGCATAAGCCGGGTGGCGCAATATTAAAGAATTTGATAAACGGAGGTTATCAGGGAGAACTTCGGGCGGTGAATCCGAAGGAAAAGGAAGTGCAGGGAGTTCCCGCCTTTGCGGATGTGAATGATCTGCCGGACACAGATCTGGCGGTGTTGGCTGTGCCTGCTTCGATGTGTCCTGATATGGTGGAAACATTGGCTAGCAAGAAACAAACCAGGGCATTTATTATACTCTCGGCTGGTTTTGGTGAAGAAACCCACGAAGGGGCGCTGTTGGAAGAACGTATTTTGGAAACAGTTAATAAATACGGCGCTTCACTGATTGGTCCTAATTGCATTGGATTGATGAATACATGGCATCATAGTGTATTCAGCCAGCCGATTCCTAACTTAAACCCCAAAGGGGTGGACTTGATTTCCAGCTCCGGTGCTACGGCGGTATTTATTCTCGAAAGTGCCGTAACAAAAGGTTTGCAGTTCAATTCAGTCTGGTCGGTGGGAAACGCCAAGCAGATCGGTGTAGAAGATGTATTGCAATTTATGGATGAGAACTTCGATCCCGAAACGGATTCTCATCTGAAACTACTCTATATTGAAAGTATTCAGAATCCGGACAGGCTGTTATTTCATGCTTCGTCTTTGATTAGAAAAGGGTGCAAGATTGCGGCAATCAAAGCCGGAAGTTCGGAGAGCGGAAGCCGGGCGGCATCTTCCCATACAGGAGCAATCGCCAGTTCCGATTCGGCAGTAGAGGCTTTGTTCCGTAAAGCAGGCATTGTGCGTTGCTTCTCTCGTGAAGAATTGACTACTGTGGGTTGCGTGTTTACTTTACCCGAATTGAAAGGAAAGAATTTTGCCATTATCACTCATGCCGGAGGGCCGGGAGTGATGCTGACAGATGCGTTGAGTAAAGGCGGACTGAATGTGCCTAAGCTGGAGGGAGAAGTAGCCGAGGAACTAAAAGCTCAACTATTTCCCGGTGCTGCCGTCGGAAATCCTATTGATATTCTGGCTACCGGAACACCGGAACATCTGCGCCTTTGCATTGACTACTGCGAGGAAAAGCTTGACAATATAGACGCCATGATGGCTATCTTCGGAACTCCGGGATTGGTTACTATGTTTGAAATGTATGATGTGCTTCACGAAAAGATGCAGACTTGCAAGAAACCGATTTTTCCCATTCTTCCTTCCATTAATACAGCCGGAGCAGAGGTTTCCGCCTTCCTGGCAAAAGGGCATGTGAATTTTGCAGACGAAGTGACCTTGGGTACTGCCCTTTCACGTATCGTCAATGCTCCTAAACCGGCAGTTCCTGAAATAGAACTGTTCGGAGTGGACGTTCCGAGGATTCGTCGTATTATTGATTCTATTCCGGAGGATGGTTATATCGCTCCCAATTATGTACAGGCATTGTTGCACGCTGCCGGTATTCCGTTGGTAGATGAATTTGTTTCCGACAATAAAGAGGAGATAGTAGCTTTTGCCCGTCGGTGCGGATTTCCGGTAGTTGCCAAGGTTGTTGGTCCTGTGCACAAATCAGATGTCGGTGGTGTCGTTTTGAACATTAAAAGTGAGCAACATCTGGCACTGGAATTCGATCGTATGATGCAGATACTTGATGCAAGAGCAATTATGGTACAGCCGATGCTGAAAGGTACGGAACTGTTTGTTGGCGCAAAATATGAAGAGAAGTTCGGTCACGTGGTACTTTGTGGTTTGGGAGGTATTTTTGTGGAGGTGCTGAAAGATGTATCTTCCGGTTTGGCTCCGCTTTCTTACGAAGAAGCTTATTCAATGATTCATTCTTTGCGTGCTTATAAAATCATTCAGGGAACACGTGGGCAAAAGGGAGTCAACGAAGATAAATTTGCTGAAATTATTGTCCGTTTGTCCACTTTACTACGTTTCGCTACAGAGATCAAAGAAATGGATATAAATCCGCTCTTAGCAACAGAAAAGGCCGTTGTAGCAGTTGACGCGCGTATCAGGATAGAAAAATAGGACTATTCTTTCATTCATTGAGACATATTTACTATCTTTCCGCTGTGATTTTGCCTACATTTGGTAACTCAAACGGAAGGATAGAAAATACGTATATTTATGAAGAAAGTTCTCATATTTTTAATCTGTTTAATCGGCTATCAGATCGGCTGCCATGCGCAAATGGCGGACGAGCATTATTATTTCAAAAATCTTAGTGTACAGAACGGGTTATCTCAAAATACGGTCAATGCGATTTTGCAGGATAAGCAGGGCTTTATGTGGTTCGGCACAAAAGATGGTTTGAATAGATATGACGGTTTGTCATTCCGCAAATTCAAACATGATGACCGCACACGGCGGAGCATTGGTAATAATTTTATCACAGCTCTTTATGAGGACTCAAAAGGAGATATCTGGGTAGGTACGGATGTAGGACTTTATATCTATCATCCGGAAAAAGATTCTTTCCGGCATTTTGCTGAATTGAGCATAGAAAATACGAAAATTGAACATACCGTAACTGCAATTTCCGGAGACAATAAGGGATGTGTCTGGGTAGCGGTAGAGTCACAGGGATTATTTTGTTATGATTTGGAGGAAGGAAAGCTCCGGAATTATACATTGAAGAACTTTCCTTTTATCTCCACCAATGTTCAGTCTTTTGTTTTCGATAATAGCGGAACTCTTTGGATTGGTTGCTATGGTGATGGACTTTTCTTTTCGAAAGACCGTTTGCAAACCCTTCATCCTTATGTCTCGCCTGTAGACAATCAAAAAACTTATGAGAATGATGTCGTGATAGGCCTGGTGAAAGGAGCATATAATTGTCTATATGTAGGCTCTTTAAAGGGAGGAGTAAAAGAACTGAACCTGACCTCTAACAAACTACATGACTTACTTTCAGAGGATGAAAATGGAGAGTCTGTTTTTTGTCGCGAACTGCTGGTCGCTTCTGATAATGAATTGTGGATTGGTGCAGAATCGGGACTCTATATTTATAATCTTCGAATGGGTAAATATGTTCATTTGCGCAGTTCGATCAACGACCCTTATTCTTTGTCCGATAATGCTATTTATTCCTTGTGTAAGGATCGAGAGGGTGGTATCTGGATTGGATCTTATTTTGGAGGTGTGAACTACTATCCGCGTTTTTATACGTATTTTGAAAAATATTATCCCAAAGGAACAGATAATGGTTTGCATGGAAAACGGGTACGTGAGTTTTGCCAGGATAATCAGGGTATTCTGTGGATTGGTACGGAAGACGGCGGTTTGAACCGTTTCAACCCGAAGACCAAGACTTTTTCCTTTTTTACCCCTAGCAGTGCTTTTACCAATGTGCATGGTCTGTGTTTGATTGATAACCATCTTTGGGTAGGAACCTTCTCAAAAGGAGTGAAAGTAGTAGATACGCGTACGGGAGCTATCGTGAAAACCTATCAGAAAACAGACTCTCCCCGTTCATTGATAGACAATAGCGTGTTCTCTATTTGCCGCACAACGACGGGTGATATTTATCTGGGTACTTTATTCGGTTTGCTGCGATACAACAGACAATCTGATGATTTTGACCGGATACCGGAACTGAACGGCAGGTTTGTATATGATATAAAGGAAGATTCCGGTGGTAATCTATGGCTGGCAACTTATGCAAATGGAGCTTATTGCTACAATGTGAGCGAAAAGAAATGGAAGAACTATTTGCACGATGAAAATAATCCGAAGAGCCTTCCGTATGACAAGGTATTGAGCATCTTTGAAGACTCTCACCGGCAAATCTGGCTGACTACCCAAGGAGGGGGATTCTGTCGTTTTCAGCCGGATACGGAGACTTTTGCCAATTATAATTTGTCGGCCGGATTGCCGAACGATGTTGTATATCAGATTGTGGAGGACAAAGAAGGATTTTTGTGGTTGACAACCAACAACGGTCTGGTTTGCTTCCAACCTACCACCGGAGTGATGAAAGTATATACCACCTCTAATGGCTTGTTGGGCGACCAGTTTAATTATCGTTCAAGCTTTGAAACCGAAGATGGTACGATCTATCTGGGTAGCATCGATGGTTTTATCGCTTTTAATCCCAAGAATTTCTCGGAGAATAAGTTCATTCCGTCTGTTGCCATTACTGATTTCTTTCTGTTTGGTAAGGAGGTGTATGCCGGCGAACCGGGATCTCCGTTAGAGAAGAGTATAACTTTCTCCGACCAGCTTGTGCTCCAGTCCAATCAGAATTCTTTTTCTTTCCGTGTAGCAGCGTTGGATTTCCAGGCTCCGAAAACGAGCCGGATTATGTATAAACTGGAGGGCTTTGATACGGATTGGCTGACGGTTGGCGAAAGCCCTATCGTTACTTATTCCAATCTTCGTTACGGTGATTATACCTTCCGGGTAAAGGTTGCTAATAGCGACGGTGTATGGAGTGACGACGAAGTGTCATTAGGGGTACATATTCTTCCTCCTTTTTACCTCTCTATATGGGCGTATTGTGTGTATGCTCTGCTGATTATCGGCTGCTCCCTGTATACGGTTATGTATTTCAAGAGACGCAGTAACAGCAAACACCGCAGGCAGATGGAGAAATTCGAGCAGGAGAAGGAACGTGAAGTTTATCATGCAAAGATTGATTTCTTTACGAATGTGGCCCACGAGATACGTACACCGTTGACGCTGATTAAAGGTCCTTTGGAAAACATCATATTGAAGAAACAGGTCGATGCGGAAACGAGGGAAGACTTGAATGTAATGAAGCAGAATACGGAACGGTTGTTGAACCTGACTAACCAGTTGCTTGATTTCCGTAAAACGGAAAGTCAGGGATTCCGCCTGAATTTTGCGAAATGTAATGTAACGGAGGTGCTGAAAGAGACTCATGTGCGTTTTACTTCCCTTGCCAAACAGAAAGGCTTGGAGTTTACTTTGCAAGTGCCCGAGGAGGATTTCTATGCGCATGTGAACCGGGAGGCGTTTACGAAGATTATCAGTAATCTGTTGAATAATGGGGTGAAGTATGCTGAAAGCTACGTACACATATCTTTGGAAGTGCCGGAAACGGATGACAACAATTCATTCTGTATTCGTACGGAGAATGATGGAGTGATTATTCCCAATGAGATGAAGGAGGAAATATTCAAGCCTTTCGTTCGTTTCAATGAAAAAGAAGACGGCAAGGTGACTACCGGAACAGGAATCGGCTTGGCTCTTTCCCGTTCATTGGCTGAACTGCATCAAGGGACTTTAGCTATGGGAGAAGGGGAAGAAAATAATACCTTCTGTTTGATTTTGCCGATTGTTCAGGACATGACAATAACCTTAACCCCGGAACCGGAAGTTGAAATAGACAGGATGAATGAAATTCCTGTTGGAGAGACGGAAAAGAAAGATAACCGGCCTACAGTGCTGGTTGTAGAAGATAATCCGGATATGCTTGCCTTTGTAGTGCGTCAGCTATCGAAAGAATATACTGTATTGACTGCCACTAATGGTGCGGAAGCGTTGCAAGTGTTGGATGGTAATTATGTGAACTTGGTGGTTAGTGATGTTGTGATGCCTGTGATGGATGGTTTTGAATTGTGTAAGACGATCAAGTCAGATTTGAATTATAGCCATATTCCCGTTATTTTGTTGACTGCGAAGACGAATATCCAGTCTAAGATAGAGGGAATGGAATTGGGAGCAGACGCATATCTGGAGAAACCTTTCTCTGTGGAATATTTGCAGGCTTGTGCTTCCAGCCTTATTCAGAATAGAGAGAAACTACGTAAGGCTTTTGCACAGTCTCCTTTTGTGGCTGCCAATACGATGGCGTTGACAAAAGCTGACGAAGATTTTATAAAGAAGTTGAATGAGGTTATCCAAGTGAATTATAGTAATCCGGAATTTAGCATGGATGATATGGCGGATAGCCTGAATATGAGCCGTTCCAATTTCTATCGGAAGATAAAGGGCGTCTTGGATTTGAGTCCGAATGAATATCTTCGTCTGGAGCGTTTAAAGAGAGCTGCTCAATTATTGAAAGAAGGAGAAAACCGGGTAAATGAGATTTGCTATATGGTAGGGTTTAATTCTCCGTCTTATTTTGCCAAGTGTTTCCAGAAGCAATTTGGAGTGTTACCCAAAGATTTTGTAAGTTAATATTAATTTATAGCTATAAAGATAAGGTAAAAAGGAGCTTTTAAAGGAATGATTTGATGAAAAAGTATGTAAATTTGTTCGTTTTCGTATTCATGATAGGTGCTTGTCTTTCGCAGGGGAGAGCACAGACAAAGTCTGCGGTGAGTTATAAGAATCCGGTTGTAGATATTGCCATGCCCGACCCTACGGTGATTAAAGCTGCAGATGGTTACTTTTATGTGTATGCTACCGAATCTACCAGAAACGTTCCGATCATGAAGTCGAAAGATTTGGTGGAATGGACGTATTGCAACACTGCATTCACGAATAAAACTCGTCCCAGGTTTGAACCTAAAGCTGGAATCTGGGCACCTGACATTAATTATATTAACGGTAAATATGTGCTTTATTATGCAATGTCGGTGTGGGGAGGAGAACAAACGTGCGGAATTGGGGTAGCTACGGCCAACTCTCCGCAGGGACCTTTTACGGATCATGGTAAGATGTTCCGCAGTAATGAGATTGGTGTACAGAACTCGATCGATCCCAGTCTCCTGCAGTATGAGGGGAGAAACTATTTGGTATGGGGCAGCTTCCGGGGAATATATGTTATTGAACTGACTGCGGATGGGCTGTCGATCATGTCGGGAGCGAAAAAAAAGAGAATAGCGGGAACTGCTTTTGAAGCTGTTTATATCCATAAGCACGGTGATTATTATTATATGTTTGCCTCCATAGGAAGTTGTTGTCAAGGAGTGAAAAGTACATATAAAGTCGTAGTGGGACGTTCCAAGAAAGTATGGGGCCCGTACAAAGACAAGACTGGTAAACCGATGTTGAAAAATGGTTATTCTTTGGTGATAGGTGCGAATGATCATTTTGTAGGCAATGGGCACGGTTCGCAGATTATCCAGGATGATGCCGGACAAGACTGGCTTCTGTATCATGGATTTTCAAGATCAACTCCGGAGAACGGACGTATTCTGTTGTTGGACCAGATCAAGTGGGACCAAGAAGGTTGGCCTTACGTAGAGGGAGGATCTCCTTCTTACGAAACACAAAAAGCACCTGTATTTAATAACTGATTTTCAAATAAACCAATTATAATCTTAAATACCACAAGCATGAAACATACCCCTATTAGCAGGCGGGATTTTCTAAAGAATTTAGGCATAGCCGGGGCTGGCACTCTTCTTGCAGCAAGCCCTTGGCTTTCTGCTTTTTCGGAGGTGATGAACACCTCAAACGAAAAGTGTCGTTTGGCAATTATCGGTCCCGGTTCCCGGGGACAGTTTTTAATGGGATTTCTGACTAAAAATCCTAAAGTCGATATTGTTGCATTGTGCGACATTTATAAACCGTCTATTGAAAAAGCACTGAAGCTCGTTCCTAATGCCAAGGTGTACGGTGACTATCGAGAAGTGTTGGAAGATAAGTCGATAGATGCCATACTCGTGGCTACTCCTCTTAGTTCGCATTGTAAGATAGTGCTGGATGCTTTTGACGCAGGAAAGCACGTTTTTTGCGAAAAGTCGATAGGTTTCACGATGGAGGAATGTTATCGTATGTATCAGAAACACCGTAGCACGGGAAAAATATTCTTCACAGGGCAACAGCGTCTGTTCGATCCTCGTTACATTAAAGCAATGGAGATGATTCATGCGGGTACCTTCGGTGAAATAAATGCAATCCGTACCTTCTGGAACCGGAATGGGGATTGGAGACGTTCGGTACCTTCACCCAATCTGGAACGTCTGATAAACTGGCGTCTTTACAAGGAGTTCTCAAAAGGATTGATGACGGAACTCGCTTGCCATCAGCTTCAGATCGGAAGCTGGGCTTTGCGTAAGATACCCGAAAAGGTGATGGGACACGGTGCCATCACTTATTGGAAAGATGGCAGGGATGTGTATGACAATGTGAGTTGTGTATATGTGTTTGATGATGGGGTAAAGATGACATTCGATTCTGTCATTTCCAATAAATTCTATGGACTGGAAGAACAGATCATGGGTAATCTCGGAACGGTAGAACCGGAAAAGGGAAAATATTACTTTGAGAGTGTAGCTCCTGCACCGGCCTTCCTGCAGATGGTGAATGACTGGGAGAACAAGGTATTCGATTCTCTGCCTTTTGCCGGAACAAGCTGGGCACCGGAAACTGCAAACGAAAACAAAGGAGAATTCATTATCGGAGAACGTCCCAAGAGCGATGGTACATCATTGTTGTTGGAAGCTTTTGTTGAGGCCGTCATAACACAAAAACAACCTAAAAACATCGCGGAAGAAGGATATTATGCAAGTATGCTCTGTTTGTTGGGACATCAGGCATTGGAAGAAGAACGGACGCTCTATTTCCCTGATGAGTATAAAATAGACTATCTGAACCATCAATCTGTAAAAACACCCGAAGCAATATGAAAGACACGATTGTAACCGCACGACGTAAGAAAATTGAGTTAATCACTTTACTCGTTTGTTTCGTAGTATCTAATTTGATACATCTTTATGCAATTATTGCTTATCATGCGCCATTTACGGAGATGATAACGTCTATTTTTTATATAATTATATTTACTTTTGTGCTTTATGCTTGTTGGGGGATTTTGCGCCTTTTATTTTATGGAATGCAAGCACTATTTAAAAAGAAGGGCAGGAGTTGATAGTTTTCCTATATAATTTTAAAAGAAGAACTTAATCAATATCAATGAAAATGAATAATTTATGGTAACACGAAGGGATTTTTTGAAAACGATGTCGATGGCTTCAGCCGGATTGGCATTAGGAACCGGTGATTTATTACATGCGCAAACCGCTTCACCTAAAAAAGGAAGAGGTGACAAAGTGAAAATTGCTTATATCGGCATTGGTAACCGTGGAGAGCAGATTATTGAAGACTTTGCACGGACAGGTATGGTGGAAGTGGTGGCTTTATGTGATGTAGATATGGGTGCCAAACATACACAAAAGATAATGGCTAAATATCCGAAAGCAAAGCAGTTTAGGGATTTCCGCCAAATGTTTGATAAGGCCGGTAACGAATTTGATGCTGTAGCAATTGCTACTCCTGACCATTCGCATTTTCCGATCAGTATGCTGGCTTTGGCTTCCGGAAAGCATGTATATGTGGAGAAACCGTTGGCACGTACTTTCTATGAAGCGGAACTGTTGATGCAAGCTGCGCTTAAACGTCCGAACCTGGTTACTCAAGTAGGAAATCAGGGACATTCTGAAGCAAACTATTTTCAGTTTAAAGCCTGGATGGATGCAGGAATTATCAAGGACGTTACTGCTATCACTGCCCACATGAATAACCCGCGCCGTTGGCATAAGTGGGACACTAATATCTATAAGCTTCCTTCGGGACAGCAACTGCCGAAAGATCTGGACTGGGACACTTGGCTCGGAGTTACTCCTTATCACGAGTATAATAAAGATTATCATTTGGGACAATGGCGTTGTTGGTATGATTTTGGTATGGGTGCATTGGGCGACTGGGGAGCACATATCCTCGACACGGCTCACGAATTCCTGGAACTGGGATTGCCATACGAAGTCACTATGCAATACGCAAATGGACATAATGATTATTTCTTCCCATATTCTTCCACGATTCTCTTCCGTTTCCCGCAACGTAAAGGAATGCCACCGGTAGATATTACCTGGTATGATGGTCTGGATAATCTTCCTCCTATTCCTGCTGGTTATGGAGTTTCGGGATTAGATCCGAACATCCCGGTAACTAATCAGGGAGATACTCCGAAATCTAAGTTGAATCCTGGAAAAATCATTTATACTAAGGATTTGATCTTCAAGGGTGGTAGTCATGGAAGCACTTTGTCTATTATTCCGGAAGAGAAAGCCAAAGAGATGGCAGACAAGTTGCCGGAGGTTCCTAAAAGTCCTTCCAATCACTTCGAGAATTTCTTGCTGGCATGTCAAGGTATTGAAAAGACACGCTCGCCGTTCGAAATCAATGGTGTGTTGAGCCAGGTATTCTCACTGGGTGTGATGGCTCAACGACTTAATACACAGTTGTTCTTTGACCCTCGTACGAAGCAGATTACAAATAATGAATTTGCTAATGCAATGCTGGCGGGACTTCCACCGCGTAAAGGTTGGGATGAATTTTATAAATTATAAATAGAAAATAGCCTTTTCCATTCCTTCTTCGAATATAAGGGAGTGGGAAAGACTAATCAATGATTATGAAGAAGAATATCGTATTAACTTTACTTTTATTCTGTGCCGCTTCTTTAGGTGCACAGAATTGGGAACCTCTTTTCAATGGAAAGAACCTGAAAGGATGGAAGAAATTGAATGGCAAAGCCGAGTATAAAATTGTAGATGGTGCCATTGTCGGTGTATCTAAAATGGGAACACCCAATACTTTTTTGGCAACGACAAAGAATTATGGTGACTTTATCCTTGAGTTTGACTTCAAGGTCGATGACGGTTTAAATTCCGGAGTACAGCTTCGTAGTGAAAGCAAGAAAGATTATAAGAAGGGTCGTGTACACGGTTATCAGTTTGAGATCGATCCTTCCAAACGCGCTTGGTCAGGTGGTATCTATGATGAGGCACGTAGAAACTGGCTTTATCCTTTGACGCTGAATCCGTCGGCAAAAACCGCTTTTAAGAATAACGCATGGAATAAAGCCCGTATTGAGGCTGTAGGTAACTCAATTCGTACTTGGATAAACGGAGTACCTTGTGCTAATATCTGGGATGATATGACTCCTGTGGGCTTCATTGCTTTGCAAGTGCACGCCATTGGAAATGCGGCAGATGAAGGTAAAACAGTTAGTTGGAAAGATATCCGCATTTGTACGACGGACGTAGAACGCTATCAGACACCGGAAGCGCAAGCTGCACCGGAAGTGAACCTGATTGCCAATACGATTTCTCCGAACGAAGCAAAAGAAGGATGGACTCTATTATGGGATGGCAAGACTACTGATGGATGGAGAGGAGCTAAACTTTCTACTTTCCCCGCAAAAGGCTGGAAGATAGAAGATGGTATTCTGAAAGTAATGAAGAGTGGTGGTGCTGAATCAGCTAATGGCGGTGATATTGTGACTACCCGTAAATACAAGAACTTTATTCTGAAAGTAGATTTTAAGATTACTGAAGGTGCAAATAGCGGAATTAAATATTTCGTAAACCCGGATATGAATAAAGGTGCAGGTTCTGCTATCGGTTGTGAATTCCAGATTCTTGATGATGACAAACATCCTGATGCAAAACTGGGTGTGAAAGGTAATAGAAAGCTAGGGTCGTTGTATGATTTGATTCCGGCTCCTAAGAATAAACCTTTCAACAAGAAAGAATTTAATACAGCTACCATTATCGTAAAAGGTAACCATGTAGAACATTGGTTGAACGGCGTTAAATTGATTGAATATGATCGTAACAATGATATGTGGAATGCATTGGTAGCATACAGTAAATATAAAAACTGGCCTAATTTCGGAAATCCGGAGGAAGGAAATATACTTCTTCAGGACCACGGAGACGAAGTGTGGTTCAAGAACGTGAAGATTAAAGAACTGAAATAAGGTGTATTCCATGTTATTGTGGGAGATACGTCAAAATTCCTTATGATTTTTACTCAGGCATGGATTACGCGGTTGCTATTTCATTGGAACAACCGTAAAATCCGTGTAATCTGTGCCTAATTTGTCCTACTATACGATGCAAGTCCCTATTCAACATATGTATAAACCATCCCATGAAGGTAATGGACTGCTTTATGCCTGGTTTCTTTCCATGCATACACGGGTGGATATTATCCTGTATAGCCAGAAAACGGAAAGAGAATTGTTGCTTGTGGTTAATCGTATTTATGACGCATTGTGCCGGTTGGAAAAGATGGCGAACTTTTATGATCCGGCCAGCGAATTGTCTTTTGTCAACCGAACTGCTCCGACTTCACCAGTTGTTCTTAGCGAAGAACTCTATTCAATGATTGATTTATGCCTGAAATATAACGGGAAGACTCTGGGGTGTTTTGATATTACAGTCCATTCGGAAAATTACAATCAGAACACGATACAATCGGTTCATTTATCAGTCGAAGATCATAGCATCTATTTCTCACAACCGGGAGTTACTGTCAACTTATCCGGCTTTCTTAAAGGGTATGCTTTGGATACAATTAAAAGCATACTGAATGAGTTTTTGATAGAGAATGCATTGATAAATATAGGAAACAGTTCCGTCCTTGCTTTAGGTAATCATCCGGTAGGATCGGGATGGAAAGTCAATAATATACTTCTTCATAATGAGTGTCTTACAACCTCCGGTAATGACTCTCCTGAACGTCGGCATATTGTTTCTCCTCGAAACGGGAAATTGGTGGAAGGCGTTCAACAGATAGCTGTGGTTACACCCGATGGAGCGATAGGAGAAATATTGTCTACCGCTTTGTTTGCTGCTGACGGCGAACAGCGTAGAGCTTTGATGGGTATATATGCACAATGTCGTGTATATATATATCCACCGTGCTGAATATATATACTCACCGTGCTGGTCATATATATCCACCATACTATATTGGCCATATATATCCAATGATACTATCTAATCAATTGCTAGGGTATAGATAGGAGCATAATTAATTGTTAACTACAGACAAATGCTCTAAAGTTAGTTATGACCTGATTTTTTTGTTTTTTGAGACAAAAATACTATTTGAGATAAATTTGCATTTGTAACTTTGTATTATAAAATTGATGTAACTATTGAAATATAACGTGGATAAAAGTAGATAGATTCAATATAAGCTTTATAATATTAACTCAAATTTATTTAGTATGAAAAACAAAAAAGAAGGTTTCACGTTTCGGGTAGGATTGTTCTTACTATTGGTGACTTTTTGTCTTGGTACAGTACAGGCTCAAAGTTCTAAAATTACGGGATATGTGAAAGATCAATCGGGTGAACCGCTGATTGGAGTAAATGTGATGGAAAAAGGGACCACTAATGGAACAGTAACCGATCTAAATGGGTTCTATAGCATTGTGGTAAAGGCTTCAAATGCTGTGTTGAATTTCAGTTATATTGGTTATAAGAATCAAGAAATCTCGGTAGCAGGTAAAAAACTGATTGACGTCACAATGAAAGATGATTCAGAGACGCTAGATGAAGTAGTTGTAGTGGGTTATGGTACGATGCGTAAAAAGGATTTAACAGGTTCGGTCGTTCAAGTTCGTCCTGATAAGATTGCCAATGAAAATCCTAAAACAGTTCAAGACATTTTACGTGGAACACCGGGATTAGTGGTAGGTTATGGTGAAGGTGATGCAGGCGCAAAAGGCGGCGGTGAGATGAAGATCCGTGGACAACGTTCCGTTTATACAGATGGTGGTCATAATAATCCATTGATTATCCTCGACGGTATGTTCTTTCAAGGAGAACTCTCGGAAATTAATCCGGATGATATTGGGCAAATAGATGTTTTGAAAGACGCGTCGGCAGCTGCTGTTTATGGAGCACAAGCTGCAAACGGTGTAATCATCATCACAACGAAAAAAGGTAAAAAAGGTAAGCCTGTGGTTAATTTCACAGCTAGTGTAGGTTTAACTCAAAAGGCTGCCTATCGTGATAGATGGCAAACTACGGACGAATATCTGCAACACTATGTAGACTGGAAAGAAAAAAACACTTATGGTGTGAATGCTGAAACAGGAGAATATGCAGCTTATTCAAGACCTGGTAATGAATATACTTCAAAGCCAGAGTATTTCCGAAATCCTAATAATTTGTCGGATGCAGTGTCTTTGGAACAGTGGCGTAATTATTCAACCAATCGGGAAGGAGAATCTGATCTTAGTATTTGGGCAAGGCGTTTAGGATTTAGATATGATACGGCTTTACTTGACAATCTTTTGTCGGGAAAGACCGTTGATTGGCAAGATGAAGCGTTTCGATTAGGTTTCAATCAAGACTATAATGTAAGCATTAGCGGTGCCGGCGATAAGGTGGATTATTACATGTCTTTAGGTTATCTGCGCAATGAAGGAGCGTTTGTCGACGATACTTATCGAGCTATCCGTGCAAACTTGAAACTAAATGCAAAAGTAACCAATTGGTTTGAAGTGGGTGCAAATATAAACTTTCAAGATCGTTCGGATGGTGAAATCGGCATGGATAAAGGTGGTTTTATGGAAAACAGTCCATACGCCATGTTGAAAGACGAAAATGGAAACTATACACAAGACCCCTTGATGTATCAATATGACCGTGCTAATGAAACAAACTGGTATTTTGAGAAGCAATATATTCAATTGGAAAAAGGGTATACTACATTGAATACTATCTTCAATGCTAAAGTAAAATTGCCTTTCAACATCACTTATCAGTTTAATATTGCGCCCCGTTTTCAATTTTTCTATGACCGTTATTTTACGTCTGCAGAAAGACCTAATTCCAATCCTAATGACCGTGGAACAAATCGGGAACAGGCCAAACGTTTTAATTGGTCTCTGAACAATACTATTACTTGGGATCAGACTTTTGCTAACAAGCACCATGTTATTTTGACATTTGTGCAAGAAGCGGAAGAACGCCAATATTGGTCAGACCGAATTGAAGCCCGTAATATTTTGCCATCTGACGCGCTTGGGTTCCATAACACCCAGAATGGAGATAAGTCTGTCAGTACATTCAGAACTGATGATAATCATCAAACGGCTGATGCATTGATGGCACGCGCATTCTATTCTTACGATGATCGTTATATGGTTACTGGTACCATCAGACGTGACGGCTATTCGGCTTTTGGGGCAAATAATCCTTATGCATGGTTTCCTTCCGGAGGTATAGCATGGTCATTCACTAATGAGGATTTTTTCCAAAAATATGCTCATATCATGAATAGTGGTAAACTGCGTGTTTCATACGGTAAAAATGGTAATCGTTCATTGGAAAATCCTTACGAAGCACTTGCCAATCTTTATCCGGGGGGTGGTAAAATGCAAGGTTATATCACTTCTTCAGGTGACTTATATTTAATGCGTTATTTGATGGCTCAACGTATGAAGAATCCGAATCTGCAATGGGAAAAAACACAATCGTGGAACTTTGCATTGGACTTTGGATTTTTAAATGACCGTATTACAGGTACATTGGAATATTATCGAATGAGTACCAAAGATATGATTATGAGACAACCTTTGTCTAACTTTACTGGATTTGAGAATATTACTACCAATTTAGGACAGGTGGATAATAGTGGTTTTGAGGTGGCATTGAATACTTTGAATATTGATAAGAAAAATTTCCAATGGAGCTCATCATTCAGTCTCTCATATAATAAAAACAGAATCAAACATTTGTTTGGTGATCGTCAAGATATAGTGGATGCCACTGGAAGTGTGGTAGGTTCAAGAGAAGCGGACTATGTGGCAGCCGGCTGGTTTATCGATAAGCCTATTAGTGCGATTTGGGATTATAAAGTGACGGGAATCTGGCAGAAAGATGAGGTTGAAGAAGCTAAAAAATACGGGCAGGTTCCTGGAGACCCGAAAGTATGGAACAATCCGGCTAACGACCAATACGATGCTGATGGTAATTTAGTAAAGGTTGTCTATAATAATGATGATAAAGTATTCCAAGGACAAACCGCCGCTCCGGTTACATGGGCATTGCGTAATGATTTCACCTTGTGGAAAGATTTAACCCTTTCTGTGAATATTTACTCTCGTATGGGGCATAAGAGTCTGGAAAGTATGTATTTGAACAATGATGACGACGGTGGCGGCATGACTTACAGATTGGTGAACAAGAATGCGAAGGAATATTGGACTGTAGACAATCCTACTAATAAATATGCACGTATCGAGGCGCAAGGCCCGGAAGGTGCAAAAGGTGCACGTAGATTATATAATCGTTCTTTCATTCGTTTAGAAAATATATCTGTCGGCTATACATTGCCTAGGGCTTGGACGGAAAAAATACAAATCGATCGTGTGAAAGTGTATGGCTCTGTTCGTAACGCAGCTGTATGGGCTAAAGATTGGGAAGGATATGGCGACCCTGAAACCGGAAATTTTGCATCTCGTATTTGGACGCTTGGACTTAATTTAACATTCTAATCTTTTAAACAGAAACGTATATGAAAAATTATATTCAAAAATATATTTGTAAAAGTGTAGCTTTATTTGTAGGCACTTCATTAATGTTGACCGGATGTTCAGAAAGTTTTTTGGATCCGGATCCTCAAACAATGTTTGAACCGGAAACTGTATTTTCTACGGAAAATGGTATAAAATCTGTATTGGCTATTTGTGACCGTCAGCTTAAACGTAATTATGTGAGTGAAGATTCCAGAGAGATGATAGCACTGCCCACAGAATATACTTTTTCAGATTTGATGGTACCGTCTGCGACTGATAAAAGCGGGTTGTTGGATAATGTTGACAATCTGTTGAGGCCGAACAGCGACCAAACTAACGAAAAAAATCTAGGACGCACAAACAGTATATACTTCTTCTGGAGACAAAATTTTGAAGGTGTTAGAAATGCTAATACAATACTTTCGTTTATTGGTAATGTACCAATGGACGAAACATTGAAAAACGAATACATTGGCCGTGCCTATTTCCATCGGGCTTATCGCTATTATTCATTAGTTTTTCAATTTGGACATGTACCTTTGTTGACAAAACTTCCGGAAGTTCCTAAGCAGAACTATCGATCTACTCACCGTGACGCTATTCTGAAAAAAATGGTAGCAGATATGGAATTTGCTGTACAATGGGTTCCTGAACAGAAAGATATGGATTATGTTGGTATGGTAAATAAAGGCGCTTGCCGTATGTTGCTTTCTAAACTCTATATGTCTATTGGCGAATTCGGGAAGGCAAAGGAACAGTTGGATATCTTAATTGATAAATCAGGCTATTCTTTGATGAAAGAATCTTTCGGAACCTTTTTTGAAGGCGGCGAATCTGTATCATGGCCCATTACCCGCAATGTTATCTGGGATTTACATCGTCCGGAGAACAAGTTGATTGCTGCCAACAAAGAAGTGATTATGGGTATGCCTAACCGGGGAGCAGCTAAAGAATCATTCATCCCGATGTTGACTATGCGTATTATGTATCCTTTCTTCTTTGATAATAGAATCAAAATGCCTGATGGAAAGCAAGCTCTATTCAACTATACTCGTAAAGATGGTAAATATCGTAAAGAATATGATTATATGCGTGGACTGGGACGTGGTATATCTACATTCCGTACTACCACTTTCTATCAAGACGATTTGTGGGCTGTTAATGATAAAATGGATCAAACCGATTTGCGGCATAGTGCAGAGACGGGAAACTGGATGCACATGGAGAAACTGAAATGTAATAATCCGGATTCTGAATTTTTTGGGCAAAATATTAAGCTTTACGCAGAAGATGATTATTACAATGAGAAAAATGAACTTGTTACCCGTAAGGGAGATTTGATGTGTTCTGACACTATTCGTCGTTGGTATGACGTCCCTCATTACATTTTCTGCCTGAATGATGTCATCAATCAAGCTAAGGAAACCAATAATGGTCTGGAAGGAGCTACGGATGGCAGTATTGCTGATTGGTATTTGTATCGTTTGGCGGAAGCCTACCTGCTGCGTGCAGAAGTAAAATTCTATATCAATCCGGATGATCCAACAATCAAGGATGATATAAACATCATCAGAGAACGTGCTCATTGTACTGAATTTTATGTAGGTAAGGTTACTATCGGTGATATCATGGATGAACGTGCGCGTGAACTTTTCTTTGAAGAATGGCGTAATGTAGAGTTAACCCGTGTGTCACTCTGTTTGGCTATCAGCGGCAGAGCGGACGAGTTCGGGAATACATATAAAGTGGAAACATTCGATAAGCAATCTGGCACCGATTCTGAAGGTGGTAGCTATTGGTATCAACGTTGCATAAAGAAAGGTATGTACAACAAAGGCGTTACTATTAACGTAAATGCTACTAAAACAGATATCAATTATATCATGGGTAAACATAACATTTATTGGCCTATTCCTGAAAAAGCAATCGTTTCTAACGGAAAGGCTCCTTTGTATCAGAACTACGGTTATGATGGTTATGATCCGAATGTGCAGATATGGGAAACTTGGGAAGAGGCTGTGGCTGATGAAGACAGATTCTGATAGATGAGGAAAGCTTTCAATAATAGATAATAAATTAGCCACCGTAACTTCGAATCTCGAGTTGCGGTGGTTGTTTTTTGAACATATTCTGCTATTTATAGGTCGGTTTCTTTTATTCGTTTTATTGCTTTTTGCCTTACTTTGCGTTATCAATAGTCAATCTAATGTATATATGAAAAATAAAATTTTATTGCTGGGCTTATTTTGTTGTAGCCTGATTTCGGCAAAAGCACAAGTTTTACTCGACAAAGGAACCGGAAAGAATAGTTTTCCTATTGTTTCTTCATCAACGAATGCAGTTATCTGTTTTGATGGAAAAGATGCAACTGTAGTACGTAAAAGCGCTTCTCTTTTTGTGGATGATGTTCGTCGTGTGACGGGACAAGAGTTGAGAATAGATGAAAGCAAGCCCGGGAAAGTATCTGCGCGGTATGCGATTATTGCCGGTACTATAGGAAAAAGCGAGTGGATTGACGCTTTGGTATCGAGACACAAAATAGATACAGCTGCCATTGCCGGAAGTTGGGAGCGTTATATGATAGAAGTGGTCAATAATCCTATTCCGGGCATAAAGAAAGCAATTGTCGTAGCTGGAAGTGACAGGCGTGGTACTGCTTACGGACTTCTTTCCATATCAAAAGCAATAGGAGTATCTCCTTGGTACTGGTGGGCGGATGCTCCAATCAAACAGCAAAAACAAGTTAGTGTAAAAGTTGATAAGTTCATTTCTAAAACACCGTCTGTCAAGTTCAGAGGGATATTTATCAATGATGAGGACTGGGGACTCTATCGTTGGTCAAAACGCAATTTTGAAAAAGAACGTGGAAACTTCGGACCGAGAACGTATGCAAAGGTGTGTGAACTGCTGTTGCGTCTTCAGGCTAATTATCTTTGTCCGGCTATGCATGACGCATCCATGGCATTCCACCGTATTCCTGAAAATCGCCTGGTAGCGGATAGCTTTGCTATTGTCATGGGATCCTCTCATTGTGAACCGTTATTGTTTAACACGGCAAGTGAGTGGAAGCGTGATAAAATGGGTGAATGGGACTATATCAATAATAAGGATGGAGTCAACAAAGTGTTGAAATCACGTGTAGATGAATGTGCTCCGTTTGAAAATGTATATACTTTGGCTTTGCGTGGATTGCACGACCGGGCAATGAATGCAAGCAATAATATGAATGATAGAAAGGAAATGCTTCAGGAAGCTTTGATGGCACAAAGGCAAATGCTGGTAGATGCCATCGGTAAGCGTGCGGAAGACATTCCTCAAGCCTTTACTCCTTATAAGGAAGTGCTGGATGTATACGATCAGGGATTGGAACTTCCGGATGATGTGACTATTATCTGGCCGGATGATAATTATGGATATATGAAACGTTTGAGCAGTCCGAAAGAACAGAAACGTTCCGGACGTTCGGGAGTATATTATCATTCTTCTTATCTGGGTAAACCTCACGATCATCTTTGGATGAACACAACTTCACCCACATTAATGTATGAAGAACTCCGTAAAGCTTATGACATGACAGCTGATCGTATCTGGCTGCTCAATGCCGGAGACATCAAATCATGTGAATTTGCTGTTGATTATTTCCTGACGATGGCTTTCGATATTGATTCATTCAGTTTTGAAAGAGCGGCAAACTATCGTACCGAATGGTTGTGTGGCATGTTGGGAGATGACTATCGGGTTGAATATCAGGATGTGATAAATTCTTTCTATAAATTGGCCTTTGCGCGTAAGCCGGAGTTTATGGGATGGGGTTATCAGTGGGCTACCGACAAACACGGAAGAGAACGGAATACAGATACTGATTTTTCGCTTGCCAATTATCGTGAAGTGGATACTCGTTTGGCTGAATATCAACGGATAGGGAATATGGTAGAGAAAATCCTGAAAGCTTTGCCAGAAGATAAGAAAGCATGCTATTATCAATCATTATACTATCCGGTGAAAGGATGTGAACTATTGAACCGTATGATTCTCAACGGACAGAGAAACCGTTGGTACTCTATTCAACAGAGGGCAACTACCGCAGAACTGGAAAAAATGACTAAGGCTTGTTATGATAGTCTGGAAGTAATAACAAAAGGATATAACTCATTACTTGGAGGTAAATGGGATCATGTAATGACCATGAAACAGGGATTTGCCGCAGCCTACTTTGAACTCCCGGCTCTGCGGAAGGTAAATCTGGCATCTGCAGCCTCTTTGGGCATATTGGCCGAAGGAGAGGATATTTTGAAAGGGCAGAAGAGTTTCCATTCCCTGCCATGTTTCAACACATACTTCCGCCAATCCTATTACGTAGACGTTTTCAATAAAGGAGCGACTCCTCTGAAATGGAAAGCATCGGTTTCAGATAACTGGATTCTGTTAAGTCAGAAAGCCGGAGAAACTACCACGGAAAATCGTATAGAAGTCTCAATCGACTGGGCTAAGGTCCCGACTGGTGAGAAAGTATTCGGAACGTTGGAAATCGCATCTGATCGTGGCGAGAAGGAGAATGTTTATATTTCAGTCTTCAACCCTTCTTCTCCTTCATTAGCCGAAATGGACACTTTATTTGTAGAGCACAATGGATATGTTTCTATTGACGCTGCCGGTTTTCACCGGAAGGTAGAGAACAAAGCTATTCAAATGAGAACGATTCCTAACTTGGGAATAGAAAATACAGCTATTCAACTAGGTGACCCGACAGCCGCCCCGCAGCGGACAGCAGGTCGCAGTACCCCTCGCCTGGAATATGATTTCTATACATTCGAACAAGGTTCGGTTGATGTCTACACATACGTATTGCCTACATTTACATTAAGTAAGGACCGTGGGTATGCCGGACATGAAGCAACGAATGTGGAAACGAAATATGGAGTATGTATTGACGAAGGTCCTGTGATGAATCCTTCTACTTCTTCTTTTGAGTATGCACAAATCTGGTACGAAAGTGTGTTGAAGAACTGTAGAATCAACAAAACCACTTTGCATATCGACAAACCGGGTAAACACACAGTGAAAATTATATGTGGCGATGCCGGAACTGTATTGCAAAAGATTGTCTTGGATTTCGGAGGAATGAAGCGCTCATATTTAGGTCCGCAACCGACGAGACAGGGAAAATAGCAAGTTGAATAAAATATACTAGAGCTATGAAAAACACTTTTTTTATGTTATTTTTCTCCATAGCTATCTCATTTATAGCGTGCGGGGGCAGTGGTGAAAATGATGAGAATTTACTAGCTGGTAACGGGAATACGGAGAAACCAAAGGAGGACGAATCCCAGGAGCCTGTGGTTTGTAGCATCACACCTATTGGGGAATTGAATCAGGGGACACCTATTATAAATTCCCACGCAGATGTTACGAAACGCTCTTCATTGATGATGAACTATCGGATGCTTGTGACTATGGAATCTTCGTATCCTCGCTATCCTCGTATAAAAAAGATGAAGAATGGTGACTATATTTTGTTCTATCACAATGGTAGTGCTAATAATAATATTGGTCGGCGTTGTGTTTATGCGCTTAGTAAGGATCTGAAAACTTGGAGCAATAAAGGAGAAATATTTAACAGTTATGACATTATCGATAGCAAAGGCAATAAGAATATACATTGCTATGCTAATTGCGATGGGCTGGTGCTCTCTAATGGAGATATATTGGCAGTTGCATCTTGCAGAGCTAATTCCGGTTATCGGGATTTGCCGGAAGATGCAGGAATTGAATTAAAGCGCAGTACGGATAATGGTGTTACTTGGAGTGAACCTATCAAGATCTATCAGGGAGTTAATTGGGAACCTTTCTTGTTGGAGTTGCCTACAGGTGAATTACACTGTTACTTTACAGATAGCAGTCGTACTGGCTTGGAAGGACATGGCACAGATACAGGTACGGCAATGGTTGTTTCTACTGATGGAGGAAAGACATGGAAACCGGACTTTAGTTCTTCTCCTTATTATGTATTGCGAATGAGGTGGGAGAAAAACGGAATTGTCGGCTATAATCATCAGATGCCTTCTGTTGTGAGACTCAATGATAATAAGGGATTAGCTGCTGCTGTGGAAACCAATAATTCAGGATATCATATTTCGCTTTGTTATTCAGATAAAGACAAATGGGAATATTTGGCTGCCGACCAGGAAGGACCTGTCGATAGTAATAATTGTGTTTTCTCCGGTATGGGACCATATTTGGGACAGCTCCCTTCGGGAGAAACCGTCCTTTCGTATGAATCGTCAAGTAAATATACTCTTAAAATAGGAGATGCTACTGCTCGTAATTTCGGTAGCGCTTATCAACCTTTTTCTGGTGGTTATTGGGGATCATTTTGTATTATTGATTCACATACTTTGGTTGGAACTAATATTAAAGCGAAAGAAGGACCGGTTCAGATGGCACAGTTTGTACTTAATCATCGTATTGATGCCGTGAAAAGAAAGGTAACAATAGATGGTAACAATAAAGAGTGGGCAAATACAGATCATGCACTCTTTGTGGGCAGTAAGTCACAAGCACAAGGAACGTTACGTTGTTCGTATGATGATGATAATATTTATTTCCTGTTAGAAGTACTTGATCGAAACTTGTTAGCCTCTGATTACGCTTCCTTATACGTATCTCCTGTGAGTAATAATAAGCTGTCAAAAGGGGCTTGCTGCATACAAGTAACAATGAATGGACTGAAGAATTGTGAAATATATGATGCATCATGGAAAGAAGCTCAATTAGATGCCCAGGTCAAAACTTATGTTTGCAATGAAACAAATGAGAGGCTTATAGATGATTATGGATATATTGCTGAAATTGCTATTCCACGTTCAAAATTGACTATCACTTCCGGGCAAGTACTTGTCAATTTTTCTATTACAAAGCGAAATTCTTTAGATGCCATTTGTGATGTTGCATCTACAAGTACGGCACGTTGGATACCGGTGACTGGGTTATGATTCGGAGAATTTAATATTGAATAATTAATTATATAGAACACTACGATTATGAAAAGGAATTATTTGATTTATGCCTTATTGATGACTGTTTTTTTGAGCTCAAATGTGATTTCTGCTCAAAATTATTTTGGAGATTTTCCTGTGAAGGCAGATCCAAAGACGGTTGGAAATAAATTGAGCAGACGTTTAATGGAAACTAAACATCAACTGTATTTTGATAGAGGAATACATTATGCAGAGGTGTGTACATGGTATGGAGCTCTTCGTTTTGCAGAATTGACAAATAATAAAGAATTGATAAAGCTGTTAAGAAACCGTTTCGAATTATTGTTTCATCTGGAAAAAGAACTTCTACCTCCACCGATTCACGTAGACCAAAATATGTTTGGTTGCTTACCTCTAAGATTTTATAATATAACGAAAGATAAGCGTTATTTAGATCTGGGACTGCCCTATGCTGACACTCAATGGGAGCTTCCTGCCAATGCGAATGAAGAGGAGCGTAAATGGGATAAAAAGGGATATTCTTGGCAAACTCGTCTTTGGATTGATGATATGTATATGATTACTATTGTGCAATCTGAGGCTTATAAAGCTACTGGTGATCCTAAGTACATAAATAGGGCTGCCAAAGAAATGGTTCTGTATTTGGACGAATTGCAACATCCCAACGGTCTTTTCTATCATGCACCGGATGTGCCTTATTATTGGGGACGTGGTGACGGTTGGATGGCTGTCGGTATGACGGAGTTGCTTTATAACTTACCGGAAAAGGATCCTAATCGTGCACGTATTATGAAAGGTTACTTGTTGATGATGGATAACTTGAAAAAATATGTGAACAAGGACGGTCTTTGGAATCAGCTGATTACCGAACCGGACTTTTGGACAGAGACATCTGGTTCGGCAATGTTTGCTTATGCCATGATTGTGGGGGTCAATAACGGCTGGTTGAATAAAGAGGAATATGCTCCAGTGGCACGCCGTGCATGGCTTGGCTTATGTAATTATATTAATGACAAGAATGATCTTACTGAGGTTTGTGTTGGAACCGGAAAGAAAAACAGTAAACAATATTATATGGATCGTCCCCGCATCGCCGGTGATTATCATGGACAGGCACCGATAATATGGTGTGCTTATGCATTATTGAATAAATAAAACAATAAAAGATCGGATACAGATCTAGGAGTTTTTTTATTCATAGTGTATTGTTGCTTTTAACATAACATATATTTATTTTTGAAGGGTCTGAAATTATAATACTTGAATATGAAAAGAGAATTTTGTATTTTTATTGTACTTTTTTTAGTGTTTCATATACATGCTCAATTAGTATACCACGATGCTTCGAATTTTCCACTATTAGGAAGGGCGACAGAGAGTGCTGGGGCACGATATGAAAGGTTCCCGGATTCATTAAAGAATATTTCTCGTGCTCCATTATGGAATTTGAGCCGTAATTCTGCAGGAATGGCAATACGTTTCCGTAGTAATTCCACTACGATAGCAGCTAAATGGGTGGCTCTTTTTAATACCCACATGAATCATATGACTGATACTGGTGCAAAAGGTTTAGATCTTTACTGTCTTCAGAAGAATGGTGACTGGCGTTTTGTCAATAGTGCCCGTCCGAAAGGAAAAACAAATCAGGTCACCATTATAAAAAATATGCATCCTGAAGAAAGAGAATACATGCTTTATTTGCCATTGTATGATGGTCTTATTTCTTTGTCTATCGGAGTTGATTCTTTGGCTACTATTAGTCAGCCGTTAGTGGAGTATCCAATTCGTAAGAATCCTGTTGTTTTTTATGGAACCAGTATTCTTCAAGGAGGTTGTGCTTCACGTCCGGGGATGGCACATACCAATATCATATCAAGAAGATTAAACCGTGAATGTATCAATTTAGGATTCAGTGGAAATGCATTTCTAGATTTGGAAGTAGCTAAAGTAATAGCTGAAGTAGAAGCTAGTGTTTTCGTTTTGGACTTTGTGCCTAATGCTTCTGTTGCAAAGATGAAAGAACGGATGGAAACATTCTATCGTATCATTCGTGGTAAACATCCGGATACACCAATTATTTTTATAGAGGATCCTATTTTTCCTCATACATTTTATGATGAAAGAGTTGCTAAAGAAGTGCGACGAAAGAATGATACGTTGAAAGAGATATTCAATCATTTAAAGAAAAGAAATGAGAAAAATATCATTCTTATTTCATCAAAGAATATGCTGGGAGAGGATGGAGAGGCTACTGTAGATGGTATTCATTTTACAGACTTAGGTATGATGAGATATGCTGATTTAGTTTGTCCGGTTATAAAGAAGGCAATTAGATAAAAATGGCTTGCTGTTAGCTTAGGATATAGTTATTATCTTAGAATAGTGGATTGTTGAAGAAGAAATTATCCAATAAAAGAAAGATATTGTTCAGATAAGTACTAATAAATGCTCTTCTGTGTTATCTTTGAATACTTTAGATTAGTTTGGGACTAATTTTTCATTTATTGACCTATATTTAATATCTTAAATACTCCTGATTCTCTACTTTTGTATCACACAATAGGGGCACTAGTACCTTTTATAAAGATAATGATCATTATTATATAATACGAAATTTAGTTTTTAGATACAGTTAAAAAGATAGTTCAAAGGATAACGTTTTTATAGTATAAAACACAGGGTATTACTTAAATCTATATGTAATGAATTACAATTCAATTAAAAAAAATATTCGAGAAATTGGGCTAATGTTTCTTAGTGCAGGGCTTTTGCTTTTTTTATCATGTGGCTCTGATGATACTAAGGATGTTTCTAGTGAAGATGGGGATGTCAATTCGAACCAGTATTTACAAGTACAGCCTAATGGACTAAATGTAATTAAAGTTTCCAGTAGTGATGTGGCACAAGTTGTGTACCCTTTCTCTGTAGAATTGAAGGGGGGCAGTGCGAGTGTCGCTCTTACTGCACAGTTAGAAGCGTGGAATGAGAAAGATCTGGAGGCATATAATAAAGAGGAAGAAACAGCTTATAAATTGTTGCCCTCTTCATTATATTCGATAAGTACGCCACAGATTACTCTCGAACAGGGCATTGCTTCAAAAAAAGTAGAGGTGAAATTTGCTCCAGATAAAGTGTTCACTGAATTCAAAAAAAATGGAACAGAATATGTTATTGCATTGAGACTTACTTCATCTGTTGCCAAGGTCCGTAAAAGTCAAAGTGATTTTCTTTTGCATATATCGTTTGATTATCCAACGGTTAGTTTGGTTATGCCATCACAGGAAATTAGTGTTAGTAAAATGTCAATGCCGGTTTCGGTGGATGCTACTTTTAATTGTAGGGCAGACGGAGAAATAAAGACTAATCCTTGGAACTTTACATGTACATTAGCAGTGCCTTCTAATGCGGAGGAACTGGTTGCTAAGTATAATGAGGATTATAAGACTTCTTATCGTCTTCTTCCTTCGGCTAACTATGATTTAGGAGAAGGGATATCTTTTAAAGCTGGAGAGAATGAAGCTACTGGAGGAATTACAGTGAAGCGTGAAGGAATGGAAGCTGTAAAATATTTGTTGCCTGTACAGTTAAGGGAGGCTTCTCATGAAAGCGTTGCTCTTCATAATGAAATTTGTTATTTCAAAATAGGTATGACTTATACAAATCCGGTAATAACTTTTTCTAGTGTAGCCGATCCTACGGTTATTCGTACTGATGAAGGCTTTTATTTGTATGCTACTCAAACTAATTCCTATTGGATTCCTATTTATTTTTCTAAAGACTTGGTTAATTGGGAATTTAAAAGAAGTGCTTTCAGAAAAGCAACTAGACCTACTGAAGATGTACTTCCTGGTGGAGGTGCATTTTGGGCACCGGAAATTCGCTACATCAATGGAAAATATGTGCTTTATTTCTCATGGGCAAAATGGGGGGATGGAAGCATCAGTTATACGGCGGTTGCTACCTCAGATAGTCCGGTTGGTGATTTCTTAAATGCTAAACCGTTGCTGATAACAGATGATTTCGGTTCTAATTGTATCGACCAGTTCTATTATGAAGAAGATGGTAAAAAATATATGTTTGTCGGGAGTTTCAACGGTATTTATGTGACGGAACTTACGGATGATGGTCTTTCTGTGAAACGGGGAGCAGATGGTAAGCCTGTGCTGAAGAAACAGGTCTGCGGCAGGGCATTTGAAGGCACCAATATTTATAAGAAGGGTAAGTACTACTATTTGTTTGCATCTATAAATAATTGCTGTCCGAATAATGGAATGGATAGTAAGTATAAAGTCGTGGTAGGCCGTTCGGAAAATCTCCTTGGTCCGTATGTCGATAGAAAAGGAAAAGATATGCTGGACAACTCTTGGGAGTTAGTGTTGGAAGGTGACGGTGAAACATTCTTTGGTCCTGGTCATAACTCCATAATAATTCCAGATGATGCAGGTACAGATTGGATGATATATCATAGTTATGTAAAAGAGAATGGTACGGTTGGAGGACGTTTAGGTATGCTCGACCGCATTGTGTGGTCGGCAGACGGCTGGCCGACCATTAAAAAATGTGTGCCTTCAAAGGGAGATTTACTGCCAGTATTTAATAACTGATATGTTGAAAATATTGTAAATATATAGACTTCTAAGTAAAACTAAAATTTGATGTATGAAAAAGAAAAGTGATTGGAGAACTCGGTTTATCCGATTATGTGCAGTGGTATTGCCATTGGTCGTACTTTGCTTTACTGCTTGTAAGGATGAAGACAAGGAAGAAAACCTTCCTTTCGATCCTACTAAGCCTGTGGTAATTACAGATTTTTCCCCAAAATCGGGTGGCATTGGTAACAATATTATATTATATGGAGAAAACTTTGGGAACGACCCCAAAAAATTGAAAGTGATAGTTGGTGGTAAAGAAGCTAATATCATTTCAGTTAAGAACAATATATTGTATTGTGTAGTACCACGTATGGCTACTGAAGGTGATGTGGAAATTAGTGTGTATGATGACAATGGCGAAGAAGTGGCTTTTGCTGAAGCAGAAGAGAAGTTTACTTATGTAAAGCAATGGTTAGTTTCTACATTAGCTGGTCAACGTTTTGAGAACGAGAAAGATGCTTTTCAGGGCGAAGGGGCATTCGATGCATGTGGATGTATAAAAGGAGCTACATGGTTTTCGTTTGATCCGAAATCAAATTTTGACCATTTGTATTTAACTTGTTATAATATAAGTTCTATTCGTCTGATTGATTTGGAAGAAAAAACGGTGACTATGCAGGCTTCCTTAGCTGCTATTGGCGATAAACCTTCTATCATTAATTGGACGGCAGATGAGAATCAAGATATGATTATTTCTCGTGATTTGGCTAAAGATGGAAATGTAAACGTATTGAAGAAACGTGTTTCAGACTTTAAAACGGAAGTAAAATTAGGCGAATCAAAGCAAAGGCAGGCGGTTGGTGCCTTTGTTCATCCTAAGACGGGAAGGATTTATTATGCTCTTTATCCTGATCAAGTGGTTTATGAATATGATTTTGAGAACAAGACAACAACGAAAATAGCTACGCATCCGCGTGTAAAAGAAACATTGCGCATGGTAGTTCATCCTACAGGAAAATATGCCTATTTGCTTCGTCAATACAATGAAAGAGGAAATGGATATATCTCCCGTATGGACTATAATTCTACTACAGATCAGTTCTCAACCCCTTATATCGTGGCGGGAAGTGCGAGTGGAAGCGGTTATCGTGACGGAGTAGGTAGCAGGGCGCAATTGAATGGTCCGACACAGGGAGTGTTTGTAAAGAATCCGGAATATGCAGGTGAAGAAGATGAATATGATTTTTATTTTTGTGATGAACGCAATCATTGCATTCGTATTCTGACACCTACAGGAAGAGTAGTAACATTTGCAGGACGTGGAAATGACTCAAGTGATCCTGGTTTTGCAAATGGTGCATTACGTTCAGAAGCTCGTTTTGCTTATCCGTGGGCGATTGCATACGATGAAAAAAGAAAATGCTTCTATGTAGGCGAGAGGGGTATGAGTCGCGACGGGAAAGAGCAAGCGGTGATACGTAAAATTGCTATGGAAGAATAATAAATGATAAACACATATATTTTATGAGGAGTAAAAATTTGATTGCATGTATATTATTGTTGCTCTTTTCCATAACCGTTTGGGCGCAGGAAAGTGCAATGATAACTGGAGTGGTGACCGATGAGAATAAGGAACCCTTAATTGGTGTGAATATTGCGATACAGAATATGCCTGGGTTGGGTGTTATTACTGATATAAATGGTCGATACAAAATAAAGGCATCTGCTTATGACAGACTTGTATTCTCATATATAGGTTATGAGACTGTGGTGGTATTGGTAAAAGAACAAAAAACCATCAACGTAAAAATGAAAGAAGCAGCTAATACGATTATTGATGAAGTTGTAATTACAGGTACGGGAGCACAAAAGAAAATAGCAGTGACTGGTGCCATTACTAATGTGGATGTAGATGCGTTGAAATCGGTTCCTTCCACTTCTGTGGTGGATGGATTGGCAGGTGTTGTTCCGGGTGTAATGGCTATGCAAACTTCTGGACGACCGGGTAGTGTATCTGAGTTTTGGATTCGTAGTATATCTACTTTTGGTGCTAATACGGCTGCATTGGTACTTGTTGATGGATTTGAACGTGATATTGATGAAGTGAGCGTGGAAGATATTGAATCATTTACAGTATTGAAAGATGCTTCCGCAACGGCTATTTATGGTAGTAAGGGAGCCAATGGTGTAGTCTTGATTAATACAAAACGTGGTAAGGAAGGTAAAATCAATATTGATGCAAAGGTTGAGGGGTTCTATAGCACTTTTACAAAGGCACCGGAATTTGTAGACGGTTATACATATGCTTCTATGGCTAATGAAGCTCGTTTGACAAGAAATCAAGAGGCTTTATATTCGCCATCAGAATTGGAACTGTTTCGTACGCAACTTGACCCAGACCGTTTTCCGGATGTAGATTGGATGGATATGGTATTGCGTGACGGTGCTTGGAGTTCACGTGCAACGTTGAATATGCGTGGTGGTGGTAAAACTGCACGTTACTTTGTTTCCGGAAGTTATCAGGACCAACAAGGTATGTATAAGACTGACAAAAGCCTTAAGGATTATAATACAAACGCACATTTCAGAAAATGGACGTACCGTATGAATGTGGATATTGATATTACGAAAACGACTCTGTTAAAGGTCGGGGTATCCGGTTCTTTGCGTAAGCAGAATGATACAGGTAGTGGTACAGATAATTTGTGGACTGTATTGATGGGATATAATTCCATCATGATGCCGGCAGAATATTCGGATGGAAAAATTCCGGGATGGTCAGATAAGGATGATAATATGAATCCTTGGGTAATGACTACACAATCCGGATATAATGAAAGTTGGAAGAATAATATTCAAACCAGCCTTACGCTGGAACAGAAACTGGATTTTATAACCAAAGGATTGCGTTTTGTAGGTAGATTCGGATATGATACGTATAACTCCAATTGGATTAAACGTTATAAATCTCCGGCTGCTTACAAGGCCGACCGTTATCGTCAACCGGACGGAACATTGAATTTCACGAAAATCAGAGACGAGAAAGTGATGTCGCAATCTTCCAATTCGGAAGGAGAAAAGAGAGAGTTCTTTGAATGGGAATTGCACTATAGTCGTGCTTTCAAAACTCATCATGTTGGAGGTGTACTGAAGTATACGCAGGCTTCTAAGATTTTTACTCAAAATATAGGTACAGACTTGAAGAATGGTATTCCTTATCGTAATCAGGGAATAGCCGGACGTTTCAGCTATAACTGGAATTATCGTTATTTTATTGATTTTAATTTCGGATACAACGGTTCGGAGAATTTCCACAAAGACCATCGTTTCGGATTCTTCCCGGCTATCTCCGGTGCATGGAACTTGGCTGAGGAACCATTCATGAAAAAGATTGCCGGAAAATGGTTGAATATGTTGAAAATCCGTTATTCTTATGGAAAGACAGGAAATGATGCTTTGTATGAAGGTAATAAAAGAGTCCGTTTCCCCTATTTGTATTCGATAGCAACCGATAATAATGTTTATCATTTTGAAGATATTGGGACTGGTGAAAAATTGTGGAATGGAAAATATTACTCAACAGTGGCTTCTCCTGCTATTTCGTGGGAAGTTGCTACTAAACAAGATTTGGGTATTGACTTTTCTCTCTTTAATGACAAACTGACCGGAGAGATTGACTACTTTAAAGAACGTCGTGACGGTATCTATATGACTCGTTCTTATATCCCTTACGAAGTGGGAATTGATAATGCTTCGAAAGCAAATGTCGGTATTGTAGAAGCAAAAGGATTTGATGGTCATTTTGCATTCAAACAGAAACTCGGTAAGGTGAATTTTACGTTACGTGGTAATATTACTTACAGTAAGAACAAGGTGATAGAAAAAGATGAAGAGAACACCATTTACGAATATAAGCTAGCCCAAGGGCATCGTGTCAATCAGGCAAGAGGACTTATTGCTCTGGGATTGTTTAAAGATTATGAAGAAATCAGAAATAGCCCGAAGCAAACTTTTGGTGAAGTGATGCCCGGTGATATTAAATATAAAGATGTCAATGGTGATGGTATAATTGACTCACAAGACCGGGTAGCTATTGGTGCTACTACTCGTCCTAACTTGATATATGGCTTTGGCTTTTCGGCCAAATGGAAAGGGTTGGATTTCAATGCTCATTTCCAAGGAGCAGGTAAGTCGTCTTTCTTTGTCAAAGGTACAACTGTCTTTATGTTCCAAGGTGGTGATGGCTGGGGAAATGTTTTGAAAGAAATGGCAGAAAGCAACCGTTGGATTCTGGGTGAGAATGAAGATCCGAATGCAGAATTCCCCCGTCTGACTTATGGTGATAATAAAAATAATTATCAAGAGTCTAATTATTGGTTGAGAGATGGCTCTTATCTTCGTCTGAAGACATTGGATATCGGCTATACCTTTCCGAAAGCTTGGGTTAATAAGATTCATTTGAATCAAGTACGTGTTTTCTTTATCGGAACCAACTTGCTGACATTCTCTTCGTTTAAATATTGGGATCCGGAATTGGGCAGTTCGGACGGAAAGAAATATCCGTTGAGCAAGACGCTTTCGTTAGGCGTATCAGTTAATCTATAAACAAGAACAGAATATGAAGAAACTTATAATAAATTTAGGTTTTATATTAGGAGTGAGTACCATGGTTGTCGGATGTACCGATTATTTGGACTCAGACTACCTTTTCGAGGAACGTGTTAACATTGAAAATGTGTTTCAGAGTAAGGACTATACCAATGAATGGTTGGCAAAGGGATACGCTTATATGAATCACGATTATCTGCAACAAGTGAACAGCAAGAAGAACACTAGTTTCAATTTTGCAGATGATATGTACTACATAGATTTGAATTATGTAGATTGGAAGGGTGGAAACTATACGGAAAAAGGATTAGGTAGTGGAAACAGTTTGTATATATGGCAGGCCGCTTATCAAGCGATTCGTCACATTTCCATTTTCATTCATAATGTGGATGGAAATAAAGAGCTTACTGAAGCTGAGATTACTGATATGAAAGGACAGGCTCATTTCCTGCGTGCATATTTCTATTGGATGCTGATTCGTTCATTCGGTCCGGTGCCCATTGTCCCAGATGAAGGGGTCGATTATACGAAAGAGTATGATGATATCGCTTATCCTCGAAATACGTATGATGAATGTGCAGATTACATTGCCGAGGAATTGGTGAAGGCGGCTACGATGTTGGACGACGAGCGAGACGTACAAAATATTGTGCGTCCTACACGTGGTGCAGCATTGGCACTTCGTTCACGTGTGCTTTTATATGCAGCAAGTCCTTTATATAACGGACAAGCACCATCAGAGGTGATCGATGCATTGGTTGATAAGAGCGGGCGTAAGTTGCTGTCTGATACATACGACAATCGGAAGTGGGCAAGAGCTGCTGCTGCTGCTAAGGATGTAATGGAATTGAAACGGTATCAATTGTATGTTGCTTATAAAAGAGAAAGTGATGATATGGCTTACCCGACAACTATTACTCCGCCGGACGATAATGGAACTTTCCATTCTCAGGATTGGCCTTACGGTTGGAAAAATATTGATCCGTTCGAATCATACCGTTCTTTGTTTGATGGAGAAGTGGGTGCATACAATAATGACGAAATTATATTTACCAGAGGTGTCAATCAGGGTGCTGAGAATATCAGGGTAATGGTTATCCATCAGTTGCCCCGTTCACAAGGAGGCGGATATAACTGCCATGGCATGACACAGAAACAATGTGATGCTTATTATATGAAAGATGGTAGCGATTGTCCGGGTATGAATTCTATGTATAAGGGTATGGAAGGATATACCGACCCAAGCCGTTACAATGAACAGCCACGTGTTTCAGGGGTGGTTGAAACGTCTGAATTGTCTAATTATCCTGAATTAGGTCCATTGGGAAAAGGTGTTTCTAAACAATATGCGAACCGTGAACCTCGTTTCTATGCATCAGTAGCCTACAATGGTAGTGTATGGCATATGTTGAATGCAAGTGCAGAGGATAAAGAAGAAACGAACGTTCCTATTTTCTACTACAGAGATGCTCAAGATGGTTACAAAGCAGGTACCAATTATTTGAGTACAGGTATTGGTATTAAGAAGTTTGTACATCCGAAGGATTTAGCAGATTCTGAGAAATCGTATGACGTAAGTCGTGTAGTTCAAAAGTACGCTCCGGACATTCGATATGCAGAGATTCTGTTGAATTATGCAGAAGCACTGAATGAGGTCGAGGGTTCTTATGAGATTCCTTCTTGGAATGGCGAGACTATGTATACTATCACACGTTCGGCAACAGCTTTAAAGGAAGGTATTCAGCCTATTCGTATTCGTGCTGGATTGCCAGATTATGAGGTGTACGATGATGTAAAGAAGTTTCGTTTTAAAGTAAAACGAGAACGTCAGATTGAGCTATTTGCGGAAGGTCATCGTTTCTTTGATATTCGTCGTTGGTGTGATGCTCCAGTTGAAGAGGCTCTTCCCATTTATGGTTGTAATATCTATTTGACTTCGGAAAATCCAGATAGTTTTCATACACCGATAGAAGTCGCTTCGTTGCCTACTATGTTTACTACGAAGATGTGGTTTTGGCCAATCCATCACAATATAATGAAACGAAATATGTGGATGATTCAGAATCCGGGCTGGAAAGATCCGGAATAAACCTACTAAATTTGGATAGAAAATATGAATAATATATGTAAATTATTGATTGGCATGATGGCGGCAGTATGTTGCACTTCATGTAACAATGAGTGGGAAGATGAACAATTCAAACAGCTGGCATCTTTCAAAGCAGAGATTAATAATGAAGGAGTAACTTCTACTTATGTACGCTACAAACCAGGAGGAGTGGTGACTTATCAGCTTCCGGTTTTGTTGAGTGGTTCAACCATGAATACACAGGCAAGAACTATTCATGTAGCACTTGATAAGGATACTTTGGATGTGTTGAATCAGGAACGTTTTGGTGAACGCCGTCGGGAACTTTTTTACCATTTGTTGGATCAACAATACTATTCCATACCGGAAACTGTAGAAATGCCTGCAGGTGAATCTGAAGCACTGTTACCTATTGATTTTACGCTAGGAGGGCAGAACAATGCGAAACCGTTGGATATGTCGGATAAATATATTCTACCATTGACTATTCAAGACGATCCATCTTATAACTATCAGGTGAACAACCGTCTGCATTATCGGAAAGCATTGTTGAATATCATTCCGTTCAATGATTACTCCGGTTCGTATGATGGTAGCCTATTAAAGATTTTTTTGGAGAATCAAAAGGATAATTTCATGTTAGCTACCCATAAAGCTTATGTGTATGACGAGAAGACCATTATGTTTTATATGGGAGTTCGTGATGTGAATTACATGGACCGTAAATACTATAAATTATATGTAGAGTTTACAGATGAACCGCTGAATGAAGGAAGTGAGTTGAAGAAGAAACTGAGATTATGGACCGATAACGGGGGAGAGGATGGCAATAACTTTAAAATTCTCTTGCTGGGCGAAGGAGACGACAAATTTAAGGAAGCTCCTTATTATACGATTGTCGAAGAGAATGATCCTGTGAAGCCTTACTTGAAGCATATTTATATCACTTTGTCTATGGGATACTCATTTGAGGACTATACACTTAGCCCGGGTAACCGTATGAAGTATAGAGTAGAAGGTACATTAAGTATGCAACGTGACTTGAATACGTTGATTCCGGACGAAGACCAACAAATCGAATGGAATTGATGGGTTGTTGATTGATGAATATAATATTGAGAGGCAGTGTTCAAATTTGGGATTGGGTACAGCCTCTCAAGTTTTTTAGAACTATAAAACAATTTATTAATGGTTTAGTCAGCTCTTTTGGGATAAGGAGCGTAATTAATTTGTTTACATATGAAAAACTACAAAATTCTAAAGAATATTTATATATGTCTGGCTTTGTTGTCAACTGTTTTATTAGTTGGTTGTTCGAAAAGTGATGAAACCCCAGCCCCCGAGGAACAGCCTTTAGGCAAAGGAAAAATAACGTTTAATGTGCATACTCCCGGGGCATTCCTTACAAGGGCAGTAGGTGTAGGTGACGAAAATGGAGGCACTAATGACAAAATAGCCTTTTATCAATTTAGCAGAGAAGGTAAGTATGAACAAAGGTATGTCTTAAATTATGCAGCTGCTTCTGTAGGTGCAAACGGTGATACAAGGTCATATACTGTTGAATTAACTTCTTCGACTGGAGGAGAAAAGAGATTCATCATTGTGGAGAGTGAGAATGAGAGCAATTTCCCTAATATGAGTGCAACAAATACAATCGATGAACTACTAAATAGCAAAACTGTTGCCGAAAGTGGTAAGTTGAATCCTCCATTTGTTATGTCTAATGTCAAAACAGATGGTAAGGAGTATGTAACAGTTGCCGATGTAGAATCTTCCAATAATCAGGTTGATGTAAAACTTAAAAGACGTGTAGCTAGATTTGATTTGTTGAATGATCCAACAGAATCGGGATTAGTGATCGATAAGGTATATATTAAGAATAGATACACTCAAGGATTCATCGGTGACGTAAGTGGTAATGCAGGCAATATATCTTCTGATGTTTTGGAAATACCGGCAGCTGATTTAGCTAATGACGGAAAGAGTTTCTATCTTTATCCGACTCAGTTGACTTCAACTCTTGAGCAGAATGAAAAAACAGTTGTATGGGCTACCACTAAACTTGCCAATACCAATACGGAAGGGCCGACTCTTTATCTGAATCTTACTGCTGATATCAATGTGGAGGCCAACTATCTCTATCAGCTTAATACGAAAAAGATAGCCGGTTCTACAGGCTTTGACATCTCAGTAGAAGAATGGAAAGACGGTACTTCAATTGATTGGGTGACGATTGAAGACGGAATCTCTGTAATGGATGACAAGGCTACTGTCATTGCTGGTACAGATATTAAAGGGACTTATGTAAAGATTGCAGCTGACGCTACAATGCCATATACTATAAAACGTGTCGTTACAGATTATAGCTCAGCAGCATTGGACGCTGCGTATGACGGAAGCCTACCTAAATGGCTTACCATTTCTTCATCTACTAAAGATGCAGGTAGCGGTCTTTATCGTCATGAGATTATTTACACGGTGACTGCACATCCTGAGAAGACAAGTCAGTTTGCTATCACACATCTTAACGGAGCCGTTTCAGATGAGAACTTGTTGGTAATCGGGTTTGCCGATCCGTATCCAGGCACTCCGCTTCCTTGTCTATCGTGGGAAGAGAAGCTCTATTCGCCAGTGCACTGTCGTCAGTCCACCTATCTTGTCCATAATACAGTAGATAAGGCTTATTTCTGTGGAACTGAAGGATATACGTTTAATACTCCTATGAAAGGTAAAACGGGTAATGAGGGGGCGAAGAATCTTTGTCCCGAGGGTTGGACAGCATTGAATGATGCAGAGGCAAAAGATTATATTTTGTGGGTAGGACAGCATCTTAAATCACAAGTGGCAGAGGCTTTATATACTTACTGTTGGTTCGATAAAGACGATGAGGCTACTAATTTGCGTATATTGGGGGGATACCCATACGATAGAGCTACTCCCAATGTGAAAGACTTAGCTTGTTATGGTACGTGGCCGAACGTAGCTTGGGTGAACATCAAACTGCCAGGTCTTACTATAGCGGGACAGACATTTAACGATGAATGGACAGTGAAGAAGGATTACGGAATCCCCTACAGATGTATCCGTGATAAAGCCGGTTGGGAATAATTATATGGATTCTTGAAAGGATATATATTCAATGATTAAATTTGTAAGAAATGCTAAAGAATACTTTATTTGTGATTCTTCTAATGATTTCCAGCTTATTCACGGCTTGTGCTGAAGGATATGTAAGTGATGTGCAGAAGGAGGATGACACAAAAGAAATACGTTTCAGTCTGAATATGGAGGGAGGGCTAACGATGTCCTCCACCAGGGCTTCTGTGTCTTTGGACGGAATGAAATGGAAAATATTCTGTTTTGACGATCAATATAATTATCTGTTTGACAAAACAGGAAGTATAGGGGATGCAGCAAATGAAATAAAGGTTTCTGTAATTAAAGGCGTCGTTTATCGATTCCTGTTTTTGTGTACCACAGCTGATAAATTCCCAGAGTTGGCTTCCGGTAAGACTTATTGGGATTTAGAAGCGTATGCTCCTCAATTGCCGTTAGCTGATCCGATGGCGATGCTTGTCAGTAGAGGCAATGAAAAAGATGGTACACTTCGTGTAGCTGCTGCGTCTGCATCGGTGCAGGTTACTCTTGCTCCGCGTGCATCTAAGATCGTTTTGCAAAAGGATCCGGATACAGCTTCGGATATTACAGTGAATTCCGTGACTTTTGCGGATGCCGCTTCTTCTGTTCCTTATGTTCATATCGAACCTCAACATTACAGTGAATATGAGAATCTTCCGGTAGCAACCCGAAAGACCTATCAGTGTGTACCCCAAGAGGATGTATGTTATATGCTTCCGGATATGTGCGCCGAAACCTTTGGAGTGAATGCTACGCTGCATATCACTCATCCGATTTCTGGAGAACAGGACGTACGGGTAACGGTACCAGTGGGGCTTGCGTTGAATGTAGGCAGTGGAAAGACTTACTATATTGAAATGTCTGCTGATGCAAATGGAAAAGTTGCTGCTACTTGGGCAACACGTGTAGCACCCAAAACGTTGAAACTTGCTACACAAAACTTATGGGGTAAATCGACTTCCGTTGTGTTGGATTACTTCAATAGAATTGATGTGGACGTGCTTTGTGCGCAGGAATGCAGTAATCTCTCCGAATCTGATATACAAGCACAGGGGCTTTACGTTCATACTCACTCCAACAATAGGCAGGGAAAATGCAGCATTATATCACGTTATCCTTTCTCGGGGATTACACCAAACAAGTATGGTGTTTATATCGACTTGGGTGATGGCATTGTTGTGCTGGTGATGAACTGTCACGGTGCTTTCTATCCTTACGGTCCTTATCAGTTGAATGGTATCGCATATGAAGGATATGAAGGTACGGACGATGTTGACTATGTAGTAAAAGTCAATAAAGAAGCCCGTCAAGGCATGGTGGACAAACTGCTGGAGGATTTTAATTCGTCTACCACTCCTTTTGTTTGTCTCTCGGGTGACTTCAATGAACCGTCATGGCTTGACTGGACGGAAGGTGCCTTGAAAGCAGAACTTGCTCCTTACGTTGTTCAGTGGCCTACCACCCGTTCTTTGTGGGAAGGCGGCATAAAAGGTGATGCTTACCGAACGATACATCCGGATCCTGTGACGCATCCGGGATTCACATGGACGCCGCGCCCGAGCGAGAAGGACACCAGAGACCGATTAGATTTGACTCTTTATACCTTGTCTCCCAACACGGAAGTGAAAAGTTGTCAGGTGATAGGAGAGAAGACAGAAACGTCGGATATCGTTCTTCCTAATTGGGGGCCGTTTGAAAATGTATTCGATCACCGGGGATTACGGACAGAATTTGTCTTTACGAAATGACGGAACGGTGCACCGGAATTAGTGAGTCTCCAGACTGTTAATTATTGAGGTCTCGGGTATTAATACCTGTCGTGTAAGGTATTAATATCCGAGAATTCAGCTATTAATAGCTAACATGCCAACTATTTGTAATGGATAAACCAATGATTAACTAATGTCTTTTTGTCTGTTGCTAGATAACCTTCAAATAGGCAATATATGGCAGTTTGGGACTCAAATTTCATTTATTGACTTGTTTTTAGCATGCCGGACAGGTAGAAAACACTATTTTTGTCCTCATCCGTTTTAGACTTTTAAGATTATATAAACCAATAAATTGTAACGTACGAATATGCACAACATTGCTAAAACCTTTTTCCCGATTTTATTATTACTTTTTGCTGCAGTAGTGACAGCACAGAATGGGAAGAACAATGTCGGAAATGCGCAACGCATCTGGCTTGATTCTGAAATTGGTCATCAGGGCGACTACCAGTGGAAAATGATAAAAGCTGGAGATGCAACAGATCCCGGAGAAAAGATTTCGTTATCCAATTATGCAACTGCAAATTGGATGCCGGCCATCGTTCCCGGAACAGTTTTGAATTCTTTGGTGTATAACCAAAAATACCCGGAGCCTTATTATGGAATCAATAATAAGATTGAATCTAAATTGATACCGGATATTTCTGAAACCGGACGTGACTTTTACACCTATTGGTTTCGGACAGATTTTACAGTACCGCAGTCATTCAAGGGAAAGACTGTCTGGTTACAGTTGGATGGTATCAACTACCGGGCAGAAGTATGGGTGAATGGTAACTTGTTGAGCACAATGAACGGTATGTTTATTCAGGACTATATTGATGTTACGGATTTTGTGAAAATCGGAGGAAAAAACGGACTGGCTATAAAGGTCTATCCGGTAGATGTTCCCGGAAGTGCGAAGCCGAAATCCTGGGGAGCAGCCGGCGAATTTCATAACGGTGGAAACGGTAACATTGGTTTGAATACTACCATGTTGATGACGGTAGGTTGGGACTTTACCTTTATGGACGGTATCCGTGACCGTAATACAGGTATATGGAAAAATATTTCCCTCTATGCTACAGGCAGAGTAGCATTACGCCATCCTTTCGTTAAATCTGAATTGCGAAAACCTGATTATGACCAGGCTCGTGAGACTGTATCGGTTGAGATTATCAATCCATCGACCAGTAATCGGGTAATCAGTTGCAAGGTGAAGGGTGAAATTGTGGGTGAAAATATCACTTTTGAAAAGACCTTCCGACTGATGCGTGGAGAAGAAAAAACAGCAACCTTCTCCCCCGAAGAGTTCCCGCAACTGATTATTAACTCTCCAAAACTGTGGTGGCCTGTCAATAAAGGACCACAAAACTTATATGACCTGAAGCTGACAGTATCAGTTGATGGCAAAGAATGTGATTCTGTGAAAACAAGATTCGGTATTCGTGAAATTGTCTCGGATAGAAAGACGCCAGATAAATCACGTGTCTTTTATGTGAACGGTAAACGATTGTTTATTCGTGGTACCAACTGGATACCGGAAGCAATGTTGAGAACTTCGGATGAACGTACCTATGCAGAATTGCGGTACTCCCGCCAGTCCGGTGTCAACCTTTTAAGAATGTGGGGAGGCGGAATTGCAGAGTCTGATTATTTCTTCCAATTGTGTGACGAATTGGGATTGTTGGTATGGCAAGAGTTCTGGATGACTGGTGATACTCGTCATCCGCATGATAAGGCTCTCTATATGAGTAACGTGGAATCTACCGTAAAACGTATTCGTAATCATCCTTCTTTGGCTTATTATGTTGCTTCTAATGAGAGTACAGAAGTTACCGGTACTCCTGAATTACTGAATAAACTGGATGGTACACGTGGCTTCCAGATGCAGTCCGAATGTGAAGGAGTGCATGATGGCAGTCCTTACAAACAGGTAAATCCGATGCAGCATTATGAAAATACGGCCTCTCCCAGAGGAAGCCGTGTAGACGGATTTAATCCGGAATACGGTGCACCTACTCTTCCAACTGTGGAAATCCTCCGAGAAATGATGGATGAAAAAGACCTTTGGCCTATCAATAAGGAAGTATGGGATTATCTGGATGGAAATGGTTTCCATCTGATGAGTACTATGTATACAGACTTGGTGAATAACTACGGAAAATCATCATCCATTGATGAGTTTGCACAGAAAGGGCAATTGTTGGGAGCTATTAATTCGAAGAGCATTTGGGAAGTATGGAACTACAATAAGCTGGATTATGGTGATCGTTTCTGTTCCGGACTTTTGTTTTGGTATCATAACTGCTCTATGCCTCAAGTGGCTTCCCGTATGTGGGACTGGTCTCTGGAACCGACAGCGTCGCTTTATCATACTGCCAACTCTTTAGAACCATTACATGCACAGTTTGACTATCTTAAGAATACAGTGTCTGTAGTGAATGATTATTATCGTGAATTTAAGAATTATAAAGTGATAGCACAGGTTTACGATATTAACAGCAAGAAAGTATTTGAAGAATCAGCAGTGGTTAATCTACCCTCGGATGGAGTGGTAAACGATGCGTTGACTATTCGTTTCCCGGAAAACATATCTCAAGTTCACTTTATTAAACTGATTCTGAAAGATGAAAAGGGAAAAGATGTTTCTTCTAACTTCTATTGGCGTTCTAATGACAAATATGAAGGAAGCAAAACTTTGACCGGTCCGGCTGCTTCAGGTTTTGAAGATTTGAGTAAACTGAAGCAGGCAAAAGTGAAACTTACCTATAAAGTAAGAGAAGATGATAACAATTACTTTGTAGATATTACTTTGAGAAATACCTCCGGGCAGATTGCTTTCTTTAATCAGTTGCAATTCCTGAATTCAAAAATGAGTCCGATACGTCCTTCATTCTATACAGACAATTTCTTCTCCTTGATGCCGGGTGAAAAGAAAACGGTAACCATTGAAACCGCAAAAGGAAAGTTGAAAGATGGAGCTGTGTTGGCACTGAAAGGCTGGAATATAAATAAGCAAGAATATAAATTGAAGTAAAAAAGTAAGAATATGAATTGATTCTGCTTTCTTTGTTTCGGTAGATTGTGGAATCAATCATTGATATTGTAGAGAAATCATTTTAATCATTAAAAAGAAGTGAGATGAAACTTAAGTTTATCATAGGTGTAGTCGGTATATTATCAGCATGTGGATTTACTAATGCACCTTCTTTAGATACTACTCAGGAAGAACAGGATAATAATTGGGTGATTGGTCCGTTCCATCGTCCGGAAGGAGTTAATCCTGTCATATCACCGCAACCGACAGAATTTTATTGTCCGATGCGGAAACAGCAAGTGAAGTGGGAAGAAAGTGATACATTTAATCCGGCTGCTACTACAAAAGACGGAAAAATTATTGTACTTTACCGCGCAGAAGATAATTCGGCTCAAGGCATAGGTAAAAGAACTTCACGTGTTGGTTATGCTGAAAGTAAGGATGGGATTGAGATGAAGAGGATGGCTAGCCCTGTTCTTTTTCCTGCCGAAGATAATTTTAAAGATCAAGATTGGCCGGGGGGCTGCGAAGATCCCCGTGTGGCTATGACCGAAGACGGATTGTATGTGATGCTTTATACGGCATGGAATCGAAAAAAAGCGCGTCTTGCTGTAGCTACTTCCCGAGATTTGAAGAATTGGACAAAACATGGACTTGCCTTTGATAAGGCATATAACGGTCGATTTAATAATCTTTTCTGCAAGTCAGGTTCTATTCTAACAAAATTGAAAGGAAATCAACTGGTCATTGATAAAGTTGACGGTAAGTATTTGATGTATTGGGGAGAGTATGCGGTATATGCTGCTACTTCTGATAACCTGATTGACTGGTATCCGGTTTTGGATGAGAAGAATGAGCTAATGAAAATTATACAACCTCGTAAAGGGCATTTTGATAGTTTGCTGACAGAATGTGGTCCTCCGGCTGTTCGTACCAAACATGGTATTGTTCTTATGTATAATGGTAAGAATAGTGGTAAAACTGGAGATGCTGACTATCCAGCCAATGCTTATTGTGCCGGACAGCTGTTATTGGATGGTGACGATCCTTATAAAGTATTGGATCGTTTGGATAAGCCTTTCTTTGCTCCCGAGGCTCCTTTTGAGAAGAGCGGACAGTACAAAGATGGAACAGTATTTATTGAGGGACTTGCATATCACAAAAGGAAATTATACCTCTATTATGGTTGTGCTGATTCTCGGGTAGCAGTCGCTGTATGTGATGATGTAAAGAAGCTGAAGATAAAATAGTAGATTATAAAACAATGAGAATAAAGCTGGATACATATATTGCTTGTATTGCTATTTTTCTGTGTTCTTCTATAGAATGCATCTATTCGCAAAAATTGAAATGGAATTTTGGTTTATCACGTAGGCAAAGTTCCGAAGTGATACCTCATTCAAAATATTCGTTTCAGACAGCTAAACTTAAAAAGAAGGTTATAGAACCCGGAGAATTGAGTCCGCTTTCCGATTGGGAGTATCAACTATCCAAAGGATGGGAAATGATAGAAGGGTATAAAGCTAGAGCTGCCGAAAAATCAGTAGTTGCGCAAGATTTAGATACAAGTGAATGGTATTCGGCAACAGTTCCAGGTACAGTCTTAACTACATTGGTGGATCAGGGTGTGTACCCTGATCCTTACTGGGGACTTAATAATTTATTGATTCCCGATACGCTTTGCCGGATGGACTGGTGGTATCGCAATTCTTTTAGTATTCCTCGTAATAAGAAGGGAGAGAAAGTGAAGTTGATTCTGAATGGAATCAATTATAAAGCGGAGATCTGGTTCAATAGGCAGTTATTAGGAACGATGACCGGTGCTTTTGAGAGAGGTATTTTTGATATAACTCCTTGGGTGGATTATGATAAAAAGAATCTGTTGGCCATTCGTATTCTTCCGCCTAACAATCCCGGTATTCCTCACGAGGCAAATAGGAAAGAAGGAATTGGTCCCAATGGTGGAGCATTGTGCCTGGATGGTCCTACTTTTATCTCTTCAGAAGGCTGGGATTGGATTCCCGGCATACGCGACCGAAACATGGGTATTTGGCAGGATGTCAGAGTCAAATTTGGAAATGAATTGGAAATTGTTGATACACATGTGATTACGGATTTGCCTTTGCCTGACACTACTTCTGTCAATTTTATCGTTCAGGCGGAGATTTATAATTCTTCTAAAACGACTCGTACTGCTAATTTGCATTTTAATATTGGCGGATTGTCAGCTGTTTATCCGGTCTCTTTGAATGCAAATGAAAAGAGGATGATTAAGCTGACTTCTAATGAGTGTAAAGAACTGCAAATGAAGAATCCACGTCTCTGGTGGCCGAATGGGTATGGAGAACAGTATTTATATGATGCATCTTTAAGTCTGATTTCATCAGGTAAGGACACGCTTGACGTAAAGAAGATGCGTATCGGTATCCGTGAGTTGGAGTATGAATTGTCTGCGTACGAGGATAACTCTCCTATAGTGCGTTTGAACTATAATCCGACTGCTGCTTTGCAAGATGGAAAACCCGCTTTTGATACTGTGAAACGTAAGAAAACAGATAATAAAGTTCGCTATACGAATTACGATGGAGAGTTTGTCCCTTATTTATTAAAACCAATATCTTCACAAGGAATAGAGTTGATAAAAGATTCACTGATGAAAGAATATATGGTTATAAAGGTGAACGGACAACGGATTTTTTGTAAAGGAGGTAACTGGGGAATGGATGATGGTATGAAGCGAGTTTCCCGGGAGCGACTGGAACCTGCCTTGAAGTTGCATAAGAATATGAATTATAACATGATTCGTAACTGGACAGGTGAGAGTACGGAAGAAGTATTTTATGAGCTTTGTGATGAGTACGGAATGTTGGTTATGAATGATTTTTGGCTTTCGACAGATGGGTTTAACCTCAATCCGCTGGATAACTGCCTGTTCGTTAGAAATGTGACCGAAACAGTACGTCGTTTCCGCAATCATCCCTCTATTGCTTTATGGTGTGCACGTAATGAAGGATTTGCGACTAATGAACTTGAGTACATGTTGGCCGCCACTTTAGCTAAAGAGGATGGCAGCAGGCATTATACAGGAAATTCCCGTTCATTGAATAGTTCAGGAAGCGGGCCTTGGCGTTATCAGTTTGATGCAGGCTGGTACTACCGTTCTTTAGCAGGAGGATTCCGATCCGAAGTGGGTACTCCTTCGCTACCTACGGCTGAAACAGTTCGTGAGTTTATGGCGGAAGAGGATACATGGCCCATTAGTGATGTTTGGTATTATCATGACTGGCATAATCATAGATATGGTAGTAAGACTTTTAGTGAGCTTTATAAGGAAGGGATGGATCGTAAATTGGGACCTTCTGATAACTTGGATGATTTCTGCAAGAAAGCACAATTGATTAATTACGAAAGCCATCGGGCTATTTTTGAAGCATGGAATAGTAAGATGTGGAATGATGCTTCCGGGGTGCTATTGTGGATGAGCCATCCTGCATGGCCCAGTATGGTTTGGCAGAATTACAGTTCAAATGGCGAAACTGCCGGTGCCTATTATGGCACTCAAAAGGCGTGCCGTCCTCTTCATATTCAGATGAGTCTTAATAGTCAACATAAAGTTGATATTATTAATACTACGCTGAAAGAATATCGGAATTTGAAAGTGGAAGTCGTGGTTTACGATAAAGTAGGAAAAAAGATACGTTCCTCACAACAGAAGGTAAGTCATGTGACAGCTAATGCACTGACTCCTGTAGCACAATTAGAGGATATAAAAGGTCTTCCTGATTTCAGTTGGGTAAAGCTGGTATTGACAACAAATGATGGAAAGTTGTTGGATGATAATGTCTATTGGCTCAATCAAAAGGAATGGGATGGAAAGGTTCTGACTGATTTACCGGTTGCTTCGGTGAATGTATCTGTGAAGAATTTTGCGAAAAAAGCAAATCATTATGAGGGTAAACTTATTGTGAAAAATCCAGGACAATATCTGGCAGCCGCAATAGCATTGACTTTGAGGAATGCAAAAACAGATGCGCCCATTCGTCCTGCTTATTTTGATGACGGATATTTTTATTTGATGCCCGGCGAATTTAAAGAAATCCGTTTTCAGGTGGATTGTAAAGAAGGGGTGGATAAGATGCTTTTGCGGGTAGATGGATATAATGTTGAATCGAAAGATATATTGTTGAATAAATAAAGATTAGGTATTTATGTATAAGAAGGTATTAATATTATTATTTTTTATTCCTTTTCAGTTGTTGTTTGCTCAAACGAGTATGTTGAAAGATTTCCCGGAGGGCTCTACTCCGGAGGAAATAGGTAAGCGATTGGCCTATCGTTTTCTGACAGAGAAACATGCGCTTCATGTCGGAAAATGGATTGGTTATCCGGAGACTTTCTATTGGAACGGGGCTTTACGGTATGCTTATCTTGCAAAAGATAAAGAACTTCTCAATCGTTTGCAAGATAAGTTTGAACCTCTGTTTACCGAGGAGAAAGCGTTGCAACCTATTATGAATCATGTTGATGTGAATATGTTTGGGAGTTTGCCACTTGAGTTATATCTTGTGACGAAGGATAAGAAATATTGGTATTTAGGATTGCCTTATGCCGATTCTCAATGGAAAGTGCCTGCAAATGCGAAACCGGAGGAAAAGGAATGGGCTGAAAAAGGATATTCCTGGCAAACACGTTTGTGGATTGATGATATGTATATGATTACAATTGTGCAGACTCGTGCTTATAAAGTGACGAAGGATAAAAAATATATTGATCGTGCAGCTAAAGAGATGGTGATGTATCTGGATGAGTTGCAACGTCCGAACGGTCTTTTCTATCATGCACCGGATGTACCTTATTATTGGGGGCGCGGAAATGGCTGGATGGCTGCCGGAATGACGGAATTACTTCAGTGTTTGCCTAAAAATCACAAAGACCGTCCTCGTATTTTGCAGGGCTATCGGACAATGATGGAAAGTCTGAAGAAATATCAGAATCCGGAGGGCTTGTGGAATCAGTTGATTGACCAGTCTGACTGTTGGACTGAAACATCAGGATCGGCTATGTTCACTTTTGCTTTTATCAAGGGAGTTAAGAATGGATGGTTGAATGCTGAAGAATATGCTCCTGCTGCTCGTAAGGCGTGGATAGCTTTAGTCTCATATCTTAATGATAAAAATCAAGTGAGAGAAATTTGCGTGGGTACGAATAAGAAGAACAGTAAACAGTATTATTATGACCGTCCACGCCGCACGGGTGATTATCATGGGCAAGGACCTTATCTGTGGTGTGCTGCCGCTCTAATGGAAAAGTAATTGTTCCGGTATTGAGTAGTAATTGAGGCTTTTGGGAGATATTTCTTTTGATTTGGATAATTTTTTTATTTATAGCTCAATTTCTTTTATTCAATGTGAAGGATGTTCCTTAACTTTGGTTTAACAATTTAGTACAAACGGAATCAGACAGGCTGATTCGCAATCATGTTTTATATGAGTTTGAAATATTTACTTTGTGGGATGGCTTTTGTGGCATGTGCCACTATTGCTGAGGCTTTTAATAATGTGCCGGAATCGATTTCTGCATCTATTTCTTTGAAAGTACCTGGAAATGGGGCGAAACACTATCCATTGACTTTTCAGAAATCGCAGAATAATAATGGCACTTATTATTTGGAGAATTCGGAAAAGATGCCGTTGACTGTGTCTCAAAATATAGTTACTGGTAATGATGGGCTACGTATTAGTGTATCTATCACTGCATTGGAAGATGTCTATTTTAATTACAATCAACAGATGGCAACCGGCTTCCGTCATGATGACTGCCTGTTCTATATGCCGGGGTTCTGGTATCGACGTAATCTACGTTCACCCAAAGAGGCTCCTTCATTCCATACATCAGATAGTTGGATTGTAAGCGAAGACAGGTTAAGTGCACCTCTTACGGGAATTTTCTGTGAGAAGACACAACGTTTTATGACTGTCAACAGACTGGATAAGTTTGTAAACAGCACTTTGGCCACGCATCGGGAAGGTGAGATTATTCTTTCGGATAAGACATCTTTGGGGTATACCGGATTTGAAAATAAAGGTGGTGTTGCTACTCTTTCTTTCGGTTTTCCTTATCGGGAAGCTCCCAAAAGTTATATTCGTAAATTGACATTAGCTCCGGCTGTGACTGCTTATCAGCTTCTGAAAAAAGGAGAAACTATTTTGTTGACCTGGCAAATTGTTGAAGGTGAAGTCAAAGACTATTCTGATTTTGTGCGCCATACCTGGGAATATTGTTATGATACATATTCTCCCAAGCCTGTTGATACTCCCTACTCAATTGAGTATATGAAGCAGACTCTTAGCCAATTCTTTGTAAGTAGTTTTGTTGATAAATATCCATTGGTATATAATTCGGGCATACATCTTAGGATAGACGCATGTACAAGTAATGGGCAGGCAGAGGTCGGTTTTATCGGTCGTGTTCTTCTGAATGCATTCAATGCTTGGGAATATGGCTGGGAATGTAACCGGGAGGATTTGAAGGCTAATAGTACTAAAGTCTTTGATAGTTACCTGAAGAATGGTTTCACAGAGGCAGGCTTTTTCAAGGAATCGGTTAATTTTGATAAGAATTCTGAAGATCCTGTTCATAGCATCCGTCGTCAGTCAGAAGGGCTTTATGCAATCTTCCATTTCCTGGCCTATGAAAAAGAAAAAGGACGTAAACATCCGGAATGGGAACAACGATTGAAGAAAATGCTGGATATGTTTCTGCAATTGCAAAATGCTGACGGCAGTTTTCCACGTAAGTTTCGTGACGATTTCACTATTGTAGATAAAAGTGGGGGAAGCACTCCTTCTGCTACATTGCCTTTGGTGATGGGATATAAGTATTTCAAGGATAAACGTTATTTGGATAGTGCTAAGCGGACTGCAGGTTATCTGGAGAAAGAATTGATTTCTAAAGCAGATTATTTCTCATCTACCCTTGATGCGAATTGTGAAGATAAAGAAGCATCACTTTATGCTGCAACTGCTACTTATTATCTTTCATTGGTTACTAAGGGAGAGGAACATAAACATTATGCTGACCTGACAAAGCAAGCCGCTTATTTCGCCTTATCATGGTATTATTTGTGGGATGTTCCTTTTGCTCCCGGTCAGATGCTGGGTGATATTGGTTTGAAAACACGTGGCTGGGGAAATGTATCAGTAGAAAATAATCATATCGATGTCTTTGTGTTTGAATTTGCCGATGTGCTTCGTTGGCTGTCGAACGAGTATAACGAGTCTCGCTTTTCAGATTTTGCAGAAGTAATTTCAACTTCTATGCGCCAATTATTACCTTATGAAGGGCATATGTGCGGTATTGCAAAGGTAGGTTATTATCCGGAGGTTGTCCAACATACAAGTTGGGATTATGGAAAGAATGGTAAAGGATACTATAATGATATTTTTGCGCCCGGATGGACTGTTGCTTCTTTGTGGGAGCTGTTTACACCAGGGCGTGCAGAGACTTTTATGAAAAAGTAATTATAATAAATTAATTTGTAATGACGTCTAGAAGAGATTTTCTTAAAAAAGCTGGGCTGCTTAGTGCTGCTTTTGCAGTTCCTGCCCTTAATGTGAATGGCGATACCCTACAGTCTAAAATACGTCTGAAGAACACTAAGATTGCGGTGGACGATCGATGGGATGTTATTGTAATCGGTGGTGGACCTGGTGGATGTACCGCTGCAATTTCTGCAGCTAGGGAAGGTGCTAAGACTTTATTGATTGAGGCAATGGGGCAACTTGGTGGTATGGGAACTGCAGGGATGGTTCCGGCATGGTGTCCGTTTTCGGATGGTGAGAAAATCATTTATAGGGGATTGGCGGAAAAGATATTCGAGGCATCAAAAAAAGGAGTGCCTCATGAGAGAAAACAGAAGTTGAACTGGGTGAACATAAATCCCGAATATCTGATGCAGGTTTATGATCAAATGGTCGCTGATTCGGGAGCTCAGGTTCTTTTCTTTTCGAGGGTTGCAGCCGTTGAGATGTCAGCAAATGATACAATAGACGCTATCATTGTGGCAAATAAATCCGGACTTGTCGCATTCAAGGCGAAAGTCTTTATTGATGCAACAGGAGATGGTGATGTGGCTGCATGGGCAGGTGCTTCCTTTAAAAAAGGAGGAGAGGATGGAGTAGTGCAAAGTTCTACTTTATGTTTCTCGTTTGCCAATGTCGATAGCTATCACTATAATCTCATAGGCCCTTCATTACATACGAGTAACAAGAATAGTCCTATTTATGATGTGATTAAGTCCGGAAAATATCCATTGATAGGCAAACATTTCAATAGTAATCTGATTGGTCCGGATGTGGTTCAGTTCAATGCAGGGCATATTGATAATGTTGATTCGACCGATCCATGGGATACTACGCGGGCAATGGCTATCGGTAGGCAGATAGCAGAGCAATATTTGGAAGCACTGAAAGAAGTGCGGCCCAAGGCTTTTGGTAGTGCTTTTGTAGTGAAGACTGCCTCCTTGCTGGGAGTCAGAGATAGCCGTCGGATTGAAGGGGATTATACGTTTACTTTTCAGGACTGGCTGGAACGCAAAACGTTTGAAGATGAGATCGGACGTAACTGTTACTATATTGATGTTCATAAGCCAGGCCATAAAGAGACACGTTACAAAAAAGGAGAGTCGCATGGAATCCCTTATCGTTGTCTGACACCCAAAGGATTAAAGAATCTATTGGTGGCTGGTCGTTGTATCTCTACTGATGAAGAGGCTTTTGGAAGTTTGCGGGTAATGCCTCCTTGTCTGGTGACGGGGGAAGCCGCTGGAATGGCTGCTGTGCATGCCATCAAACAGACAAGGAATGACGTTCATAAAATTGATACTGTTTTGTTGCGTAAAAGGTTAAAAGAAGAAGGACAATACTTTTTATAAATGCTTGGAGGAGGTATTTTATAAGATGTATCTCTTGACAAATGCTTTTAAATGTTGTATCTTTATAGTCGAAAAAAGAATCTAAACCTTGTAAATAGCAGATAAAAGAGTATGAAACTAGTGACTTAAATGATATAATATTACAACAAATATAGAGAATATTTCTAGCATACAGGGTCGACGCATTATATTTTTTACTATCTTACAACTTGTATTTTATTTTTATATTATTGACTATTAGTGTATTATCTATTGTATATGTCGATTATTTTCCTTATCTTTATAAGATATTATAAAACATAAACTAACATGAAAATTGGCATAATTGACCTTTGTAAACAAATAGAAGATCCTAGGATGAACCGCAAAAAAGTACATAAAATGGAAACTATTATCTATATATCCATTGCTGCTGTAATCTGTGGCGCCCAGTCTTGGAATGA